>CAXGMX010000081.1:0-8938 GCA_964010955.1 uncultured bacterium | reverse complement strand
CTACGAGGTTAAGTCAATTAAACTTCAGTGTCGATACAAATTTCTATCCACTCGGCTCATGTACTATGAAATATAACCCGAAGGTTAATGAAGACGTCAGCGGGTATGAAGGCTTCGTAAATCTTCATCCATATCAAAATAATGACAGTGCCAGGGCATTCTCCAAATCCTGTATGAGTTAGAGAAAACACTTATTGAAATATGTGGTATGGATGCATTCTCCCTTCAGCCTGCTGCCGGTGCTCACGGTGAATTTATCGGGATGCTGATATCCCACGCTTATCATGTTAAAAATGGCAGGAGACGGAGTAAAATAATTATACCTGACTCCGCACACGGTACAAACCCCGCATCGGCTTCAATGTGTGGATTCGACATTGTAGAGATAAAATCAAATAGCCAAGGTCTTGTTGACATAGAGGCATTAAAAAGAATTATTGACAATGATGTCTCTGCCTTAATGCTTACAAATCCGAACACACTTGGATTATTTGAAAAGGACATATTGAAGATAGCCGAGATTGTACATGATGTTGACGCTTTGTTATACCTTGATGGTGCAAATATGGACGCAATGCTGGGAATTGCAAGACCGGGAGATATGGGTATAGATATGTTGCATCTGAATCTTCACAAAACCTTTTCCACCCCTCATGGTGGTGGTGGTCCCGGTGCCGGCCCATTGGGTGTAGTAAAGAAACTTATACCATTTCTGCCTGCTCCCATAATCATAAAAAAAGATAATTCATACGGATGGCAATATGACTTTCCTGATTCTATAGGACGTGTAAAGCCCTTTTACGGTAATATAGGAGTTATTATAAGAGCTTACGCTTACTTAGTTTCTGTTGGCAGTGAAGGACTCGGAAAGATCTCTGAAAGCGCCCTTGTAAACGCTAATTATCTCAGGAAGAGACTTTCCGATTATATTGAAATTCCATACGGTGAAAGATGTATGCATGAATTTGTAGCATCAACAAGAAAGCTCAAAGCAAACGGCATTACAACTCTGGATATTGCAAAGAGACTCTTGGATTACGGATTTCACTCACCGACTATATATTTCCCATTAATTGTAGAAGACGCACTCATGATTGAGCCAACGGATACTGAAACAAGAGAAACAACTTGACGAATTTGCTGACGCTTTAATTAAAAATACCTGAAAGAAAGCCAAAACCAATCCGGAGATCTAAAAAAAGCACCTCATAATACTCCAGTCTCAAGACTCGATGAAGTACAAGCCGCCAGAAAACCAGATCTGAGATGGAGGAAGGAATTATCGTAAGTACTCACCAAATGAAAACAGTGAGCAATAATAACTGGCGATTGTTATTTACCCCTGACGTCGATCCGTACATGAATATGGCAATTGATGAGGCGCTGACCAGAAAATGCATCGATTCTGAAGACAGACCGGCGGCAATACGCTTTTACACATGGAAAGAAATCTCCTGCTCTATTGGTTATTTTCAAAAGATAGAAAACGTCTTTAAGACTCCAAATGGCAAAAAAATCCCGGTTGTACGCAGACCCACGGGTGGTGGCATAGTTTATCATGGCAATGATATCACATTTTCAATAGTTAAAAGAAGGATACAATCCAACAGACAGGAAGGTATCACATCTTTTTACAAACTTGTTGGCGAATCATTACTAAGGGGTTTAGAAAGACTTGGTTTTACATGTACATTCTATCTACCGGAAGAAGAATCACACCGCTCAGCACAAGAAAGAAAACCTTTGAATAATCGCCTCTCACAGCAGTCATCTTGCTCTGTAACACCTGCAAAATATGACATCATGATAAACGGTAGCAAGGTGGCAGGTTATGCGGCAAGAAAGTCTCAGGGGGCTATTCTTTGTCAGGGATATTTAGACGTACATAAGAGATGGAAGGAACAAATAATATGGATTCACGGGAAGAGGGGATTCAACTGCTATTTGATAACTTGGCAGGTAGTTTCATGAATGTCTTTGGTATCACACTTACTTCCTCGCAACTGACAGAAGAAGAAATGGAATCTGCACTGAAATTAAGAGACAAGAAATATGCCTGTGATGAGTGGAATTATAGGAAATAAGTCTATTGTAAAATAATTGTAGTAGGATAGAATCTCGATTGGTATAATTTGATTCTTAAACTACGGCAAAATAGATTATTTTGCTTTTACACATCATCAAGTAAATATCCATTATGAGTAATAAAGAATACAATTTCGGTGAAATAGAGAAGAAATGGCAGGATTTCTGGGAAGGAAGCGGCCTGTTCAGGGTTGATAACGAGTATGACAAAGACAAGTTTTACTGCCTCGTAATGTTTCCATATCCTTCCGGTACGCTTCACGTGGGACACGGACGCAACTATATAATCGGAGACGTTGTCTCCCGCTACAAGATCATGAAGGGTTTCAAGGTCCTCTCGCCAATTGGATGGGATGCCTTTGGCCTACCGGCAGAAAACGCGGCAATTACCAATAGTATCCACCCCTCCATTCACACAAGGAACAACATCAAGAAGATGAGAGTACAGCTCGAAAGATGGGGTGTGGGTTACGATTGGGAGAGGGAAGTTACATCCTGCGAACCGGATTATTATAAATGGACACAATGGATATTCCTTAAACTATTCGAGAGTAATCTTGCATACAAGAAAAAAGCAGCCGTAAACTGGTGCCCTTCCTGTGCAACTGTACTGGCAAACGAACAGGTTGTTGATGACCTTTGTGAAAGATGTGAAACCAGGGTTGAGCAGAGAGATCTTGAACAGTGGTTTTTCAGGATTAGTGATTACGCTCAGAGATTACTGGATGATCTCGAGGCACTTGATGGTTGGCCGGAAAAAGTTAAGACAATGCAAGCAAACTGGATTGGTCGAAGTGAAGGAGCAAGGATAAATTTTAAATTAGAAGGAACCCACGAGATAATCCCATGCTTCACAACAAGGCCGGACACTATTTTCGGTGTTACATTTATGTCATTAGCCCCCGAACATCCCATAATAAACGAATTGATAAATGGTACTGAATATGAAAAACCCGTATCTGAATTTGTAAGCAGGGCCAGAGGCCAGAGCACCATTGAAAGGACGTCTGAAGGGACTGTGAAGGAAGGGATCTTTATCGGCAGATATGTCATTAATCCCGTTAACGGTGAGAAAGTGCCTTTATGGGTTTCAAATTATGCACTAATGGAATATGGAACCGGAGCCGTCATGGCTGTACCTGCTCATGACCAGAGGGATTTTGAATTTGCAAGGAAATACGATCTGCCCATAAAGATAGTCATTCAACCTTCAGACAATGATACCACACTGAACCCCGAAGCTATGGGAAAAGCCTATGTTGAAGATGGAGTACAGGTTCATTCCGACCGGTTTGACGGAATACCTAACAGGGAGGCTATCCCTAAGATTATAAACTTCTTTGAAGAAAATGGCATTGGTGAACGAAATATTAACTACAGATTGAGAGACTGGTTAATCTCAAGACAAAGATACTGGGGTGCACCAATACCAATCATATACTGCGAAAGCTGCGGCACAGTACCTGTACCGGATGAAAACCTTCCTGTACTCTTGCCGGATCATGTAGAATTTAAACCTCATGGCCGCAGCCCACTTGACGATGTGGAAGAATTTCTCAACACGACATGCCCGAAGTGTGGAGGCAGTGCAAAGCGGGAAACGGATACGATGGATACCTTCGTTGATTCCAGCTGGTATTACCTGAGATATCTCTCTTCTAAAGATAATACTCAGGCATTTGATTCGAAATACGTGAATAAATGGCTGCCTGTTGACCAATATATAGGCGGTATCGAACATGCAATCCTGCATCTCCTCTATTCAAGATTCATAACAAAGGTCTTTTTTGATCTCAAACTCATAAACTTCAATGAACCTTTTAGAAATCTTTTTACTCAAGGTATGATCATCAAAAACGGAGCCAAGATGTCCAAATCAAAGCACAATGTTGTTAATCCTGACCTGATCACAGAAAAATATGGCGCTGATACACAACGGCTATATACATTATTTATCGCCCCGCCACAGAGAGATGCCGAATGGAACGATCGAGGTGTCATAGGTTCGTATCGTTTTCTGAACAGGCTATGGAATAATATTACAGAATTTGAAGAACATTTCAAGAATGTTCCTGATACAGAAATCAAACGCGACTTATTCTCAAAAGAGACAAAAGAACTTTATAGGTACATAAACATAACTATAAAGAAGGTCACCGAAGATATTGAGAAATCATGGAGCTTTAACACTGCAATAGCTGCTGTGATGGAACTGCTCAATATGGTCCTGGATTTCAGTGCAGGACTTAGAGACAAAGAATTTATTAATGAGGAAGTAAGCATTAATGACTTTAATGTACTTAGGCTTTCACTTGAATCTATTGTAAAGGTTCTGGCACCATTCGTCCCTCACATATGTGAAGAATTGTGGGAAATACTTGGACATAATCCAAGCATATTCTCAGTACCCTGGCCGGCATATGATGAAGATGCTATTGCCGCAGATCAGGTAGAGATGGTGATCCAGATAAACGGCAAAGTCAGAAGCAAACTGGTTGTACCGTCAGAGATAGATGAAAACGACTTGAAATCACGCGTGATGAAAGACCAGAAGATAATTGAGAATCTGGATGGCAAAAAGATAATAAAGACAATAGTCGTTCCAAAGAAGCTCGTAAACCTTGTAGTCAAGTAATATATCCACTTGTAGAATAAATAGGATAGTTGTATATGCTCAGCAACTATTTACGCGGATGTGATTTCTCGTATACGCTTTTTAAACGTTCTGTTGTTACGTGTGTGTATACCTGCGTGGTGGAAAGATTGGAGTGGCCAAGCAGCTCCTGGACAGATCGCAGGTCGGCTCCCTTATCCAGCAAATGAGTTGCAAAGCTGTGCCTGAATGTGTGTGGAGATGTAAGCAGATTAATACCCGACATCTTTAAATACTTATCAAGCGTTCTCGCAACACTTCTTGCCGTAAGGCGGTTGCCGTATTTATTAAGAAAAAGAGGCTTGTTCTTACTTATCTGACCTGCCTTCTTTTTCTCATCTTTTTTACGTTTCGATCTGGAATCAAGATATTCCTTTATCGCCTTAACTGCATGACTGCCGATTGGCACCAACCTCTCTTTCTTGCCTTTACCCGTTACTTTTATCATCCCGCCAAAGAAATCAATATCTTCCTCTCCTAAATTTACCAGTTCACTTACCCTTATTCCCGTACTGTAAAGCGTTTCCAGCATAGCCAAATCTCTTAACCCCATTGAATTTGAACAATCAGGTGTCTTCAGCAAAACATCCACATCGCCTATGCTTAAGAAATGAGGCAGTTTCTTATCCTGTTTAGGAGTACGCAAGGCCTCAAAAGGATTTGATACAAGCTCGCCTACCTGAATTAAATATTTGAAGAAAGATCGTATTGATGCCAGTTTCCGGGCTATAGTGGTTTTCGAGTAATTATTAGTTCTCAATACGGCAAGAAACTTTCTCAACAGAAGATGGTTAACGCTTTTTAAACTACTGCATTTCTCGTCATCTAAGAAGGTATCAAATTGCGACAGGTCTTTATGATACGCCCTCAAAGTGTGTTCAGAGTAACCCTTTTCGTGCTCCAGTTTTGCTATGAATTCTATAGTCAATTTCTCAATCATCTGACATCTTTCCTGACTTATTCGAAAATACCTTTAACCAGTACTCAGCCTCTTTCTTAGTGGGACCTAAGTACTTGCTTGCCGGCTCGTCACCCTCCTCCTTGTTAAATAACCTGCCTTCCTCCTCAGAGGCCTGTAAACGAGCAACATTCTTTTTCATATCTCTATAAAACGCCAGTGGTTCTACAACCTTGCAGCCGTATTTCTTTACATACTGTTCTATGTCTCTGTCAGCAGTAATTACAGTAATATGCCTGGGGTTTTCGCTATTACTCACCATCCTCTTGATTTCCTCATCTGCATCAAGGTCCTGTCTGGAAAAAACTACATCTATGCCCACCGCTCTTGCCTCGGATGAATTACCATGACCTTTGCCATCAAACACTACTATTAATTTGTGCTTTCTTTTCTCTTTATACTGCTCCAGTAGGGCAGAAATCTATTACGCAAAATCTCTATATCACATTTTTCAGTACTGTACCCCAGTTCGGGGATTTTAAATATCACATTATAACCATCTACTATTAGGTCCATCTCAATGTTTCGACTTTCTTGATGCTACTTTGAGTTATATATTTTTATGAAATATTTTTTGTTAATAGTAACATCCACGGGTATTCCTGGCAAATAAACTTTCTCACGATATCTACAGTTTCTTTCGGTATTTCATTTTCTCTTTTTAGCACTTTTTGATTTTCCTTGCACTCTTCGTGCTTCCTGCCCGACGGGTAGTTTGGCGAATGCGGTGAACATTTTCTAACGGGCACTCTTCACACTGCATTCTGGGTTTACAATAATGCTTCCCAACCATTACGATGAGGGCATGATACTCATTGTAGTAAGGCACATTTCCCGGAAGATTGTCTTCAAAGACGGACTTAATATCCTCATAATCGTAATCCTCAGTTATTAACCCATGTCGGACTAAGACACGTCTCGTGTATGCATCAACGACAAACGTGGGCTTCTCGGCAGCGTACAAGATTATGGAATCTGCCGTTTCTTTCCCTATACCGTTTACAGAGAGTAACTCCTTGCGTAATGTGGCAAAATCCTGCTTAAACAAACTTTGATAAACTACCATTATAATTAAGAAAAAGCCAATCTATAAAGTGTTTGAGCCTTTTCGCTTTGACATTAAAATATCCTGAGGGCTTGATAAGTTCAGCAAGCTTCTTTGTTTCTATTTCGTATAATTTTTTAGGCGTAAATACCTTTGCGGCTTTCAAATTCTTAATAGCCTTCTCAACATTTGTCCAATTTGTATTTTGAGTAAGTATGGCTCCAATTACTACCTCAAAACCAGTATCTCCCGGCCACCAATATTGCTTTCCAAATGATTTAAACAGCCTATCATAAATTTCAGTAAGTACTTTTGGCTTATTCATATTTATTTATTTTAACAAACCTCATAACATAAAAGCAAAATTTTAATGCTATTACTAATATAACATTATTGTTCCTACCTCGCCTTACATGCCTGATGTACCTCCAACCTCTTGAATATAATCTACAAAAAAGCCAATAACAATTTGACAATTTCCGCAAATATTTGATAATACACTGAATCTTTATAATGCAAGAACTCTTGTTAGCTGTAATTTAAAGATAACGGATAATATGGTAAGGCCATACATAATTCTTTGAAATAAAGGAGAAATAATTGAAAATAGGATTTACTGGTATTGATCTACCGGAAGGAAAAACAAAATACAGAGACGAAACACTTATTGCTCTGGAGAAGAAAGACAAAGCCAAAAAGGTTGCTCCATTTTTTGCTGAATTTATAAAGGACGAGTTTATACAGTCTGATGCTATTGTAGTTCCCAAAAGCAATATTCTGGATATCTTGATTCTTGACATTGAGAAGATCGAGACCAGGTTGTCGAAACTGGAAGACGGCAGCGAAAAAACATTAATGACAAAGTGTCTTGAACAGTTGGAACAGGAAACACCCCTATGCGACGTTGAATTCAATGATGAGGAAATGGAAATAATGATCGCCACAGCCCCTATCAGCTTCAAGCCTGTAGTCCAAATCGAAGGCAGCGAGAACATCAACACCATCATTGCATTAGCAATCGATAAAGCAAATTATATGTTCTTTTATACATCCGGCCCCAAGGAGTCGCATGCCTGGCTCGTAGAAAAGGGCTCGGAAATTATTGCGTGTGCAGAGAAGATACATTCTGACCTCGCACGTGGATTTATTAAGGGTGATGTTGTCAGCTTTGAGGATTACATGAATTGCCATAATTTCAATGACTGCAAGTCAAAAGGGGTGGCAAAACTGGTTGACCGTGATTATATTGTCCAACCAAATGAAATAATCGAGATCAGGTTTAATGTATAGAAATGGTTTGCTGGACACGAGTTACGTGTTGTAAGTTGCGGTTGTGGCAAAAGGATTAAGAATGATTCAGGAAAACGAATTTCAACAAAAAAATCGAAATAGAGTGCCAGCTGAACACTGCTGAATCCTTTAATCTTCAGAGCCGTATCCATAGATTACACTGGTTTGGCCGTTCTAATATATGGATTAAACGTGATGATGAACTCAGCTTTGGCGTATCTGGAACCAAGTTGCGTAAGCACGCATCAATAATCCCCGCATTAAAACTAAAAAGGATTGAAGAGGCAGTAGTAATTGGCGGGGCAAATTCTAACAACGTTCTTTCTGCTGCTCAGACCCTGACTGAAAATGGTATTAGGATAACACCTTTTCTACTAGGGCCACCATCTCATAAACTACAACCACATCTATTGACCTAGCACGAGCCAGCTCGGTTACTTCCTGCATAGTAGAACACCCGCGGCTGAATCGGGTTTTTAACGTCGGCAACCCCCGTCCAGTTGTATGAATCCGGCGAACGCCGTGCCTGCCGTCGTCAACAGAAACACCAATGCCCCGACCCAAATTACAGGCTTCGTCTTCTGGAGAGACTCATGTGCTGAATGATAATTCACTCTCAATTCCTCATGATCCACTTGCTCCAGGTTATAGTTACCCAGGATCTCATAATGGACTCTGAAAACATGGTATCATCTATTCATACAGAGGCATAGGGGAGGCAGCTTATGAAAACTGTCCATAACTGGAACCCTTTGCTCGTTTGAGGAAACTCACCAGACCTCAATGTTTGATTTGGTTTTTGGAACTATGCTATACTCGATGAGGAATTTTTATAAACGAGTCCCCTTCCGCATGTTCCACAGTCGATAAGCCAAGTGCAAAACCTGTTTTTCATTCCACAGGCTTC
>CAXGMX010000080.1:0-9029 GCA_964010955.1 uncultured bacterium | reverse complement strand
AAGGGAGTTAAACTCCCCTTTGCATATTAAATTATCTAACTAGAGGTTATCAACATTTTTGATAGATACTCTGCAACACCAGCAGGTGTGTCCTTCATACCTTCATCACCCTTATTCCAACCAGCTGGGCAAACTTCACCATGACTTGAGTGGAAATCAAGCGCATCAACCATTCGCAACATCTCATCAACATTTCTACCCAATGGCAAATCATTAACTAGATTTCTCCATAGCAGCAGAACCTTTTGAAATAAAGTTAAGCAGATAATCATCAGTAAGCGCCGCCATATACTCTACATCAGTTAAATCTCTTGGACTTGGTTCAAGGTCGACTGTAAAATAAATACCCTTCCCATTAGCCGCCTTTCCATGACACGGACTGCAATAATATATAAATGTCTCTTTTGGGGAAGTCAAATAAACCTTGATTTCTTCAATCAATTTGTATTCCTTCTCAGGCTCAACAACTTGAGTCTCGGTGTCAACTGGCTGCGTAGCTTCCTCAGAACAGTCAACAACCCTGAGAGAAGTCCCTGCTACAACTAAGAAACATATTAGTCCGATTATATAGTTTTTTATTAACATTTCTTGTCTTCCAATCTATTTCTCACTTTTACAAGACATCAGGAAATGTGTTAAAGCGGTTGCTTCTTCATCAGTAAGATTATAATTGGGCTCTACTGCATCTGGAGTCTCATGATGAGGGTCTTTCAAATGGAAGAAAATGAAACCATTCTCAAGCCTGTCACCAACCCTTTTCAGATTGGGACCAACTATACCGCCTGATGCTATCGTATGGCAGGTCTTACACCCCCTGGCATCATATAACTCTTTTCCCTTGTTAATTTGTTCCTCTATGGGTTCAACATCAGCAAATTTATCTAAAGGAATCTCCTCACTTACAAAGAATTCTTCAACAAAATTAGCTGCTGTTTCAGCCTCCTCTGAAGTGAGATTAAATTTCGGCATCTGTTTTAACAATGGACGAATAATATCCGGAGTCTCAACAAAACCTTGTATCCATCGACCCCTTCAGCTTGCTGCCTTCATGTGTCAATTCAGGCGCAAAAGTACCACCGTTACCCTGTACATTATGACATGTCATACATTTGATGTCGTTTAACAACTTCTCAAAATCGTTAGTTGGTTCACTTTGCTCACTGCTAACCGGCAGCAATTCTGAAATACCCTCAATTTCATGACAGATAAAGCATCGGTTCAGTTCAATTATCCTTTTGCCTTTTTCCACCAGTGTACCCTCTGGAATTATAGAGGATTTATCTTCTGTCTCCGCCTTTTCCTCCGCACTTTCACCTTCGCTTACTTCATCAGTAGCTACAGTTTCTTCTTCCCCGCTCTCATCCTCATCCTCATCATCTTCCTCAGGCTTAAAATCCCAATCTTTCATAAGATATTCAACTAATTTTCTCAACTCGTCATCCTTAAACCTGTATCTTGCCATTTGTGTCTGGTGAAAATAGCTTTGCGGCTCCTTGATCCAGAGGTATAACCAATCACGGTTAATCTTCTCCGCTACAGCACCAAGGTCAGGCCCTACTCCCACGGCGCCACCCTTACCCTTAACCGGATGACAAATATTGCACCTCGCACGTCCCCAGATTGCCTTGCCGTCCGAAACCAGTTCATCCATCTTTTCGTATTCATCATCAGTCATATCATCTTCTTCTTTCAATAAATACGAATCCCATTCCTGTTTAGGCAGTTCTTTGTCCGCTATACTTGTTAGATATGCCAAGACTGCTTCTATCTCATCATCACTCAGCATGAGTCTCGGCATCCTGGCGTTAGGTACCATTTCACTGGGATTTGATATCCACTTTTTAAGCCACTCTTTGTTTGCTTTAAGTGTTACATTCTTAAGAGTAGGTCCGTTTTTAGAACGTTTATGTGGATCCTCCGGAACGAAAGGCAACTCTTTATAATCTTTATCACCCCTGTATATCGCCTCTAACTCCAAGAAAAGAGGATCCGGAGTCGGAGGATCCGCAAGAACAACTCTCTCAGAGACAAGTATATAGCCTGAAACCACACAGGCTATTACAAAAGACGATATATATTTCATTCTATTTTTGCAATTCATTTCTTTGTTGTGTCAGCGATCAGATTTCTAATTATTTTATTCAGCAGGAATTTCGGTCGGAAATCTTCTTATCCTTCCGATAACCCAAAATTGAATGCTTACGGCCATTATTACGGCAATAATTACATAAAAATAAACACTCTTAGGTGTAGGCATCTCCAATGTTAAATAGTACCAGGATGTGATTGATTTTTGTCCGCCAATCTCCTTATTTGAACCATCCCATACAGCTAACGCATACGGGATCAGTTTTCCTGTTTCAAATTGAATATCTATTTTCTTGTCACCGGTTACGAGAGGTCTTGTTATCATAACCTTCCATTTTCCATTTTCCCAGTAACCTTTACCTTTTGAATCCTGGCTGTTGGATGGTTGCACGGCAAGGTTTTTAAACCCCTTTGCATTCATCTCCCTGATTGTCATAAAACCTTTAAACTTTTCTTTAGGTACCTCTGCTGTCTTTTCTTCAGCACTCTCTTCTTGTGCTTCTACCACTTCTTCTGATTCTTCTTCTACTTCTTCTTCTACTTCTTCTTCTACTTCTTCTTCTACTACTACTACTTCTTCTTCTGCTGCTTCTGCATGGCCTGCTTCTTCCTCTTCCTCAGCAACAACACTGCCGCCATCAGTAGCAGTTTCTGAATCCTCATCTGCTCCTTTTTCCGCTGCATGTAAAGATTCCTCGTATGCCCTCCAATGCCAGAGGACTACGCTATTGCCAGTCTCTCCCATGGCAAAGTAGGGCTTCTTAAGGCCTTCCGGTATCTTCGTTGGAAATTGAAGGGCAACAGCATCACTGTAGACCTCACTCTGTTCATTTGTCATATCATCCCATTCTAACAAGAATACGATGTCTTCGTTGTTGTACATAGATTTTATCTTTACGGAATTTGCAGAAGGAGTCCAGAATCTCGGACTTGCAACTATCTGACCTGACATTGGCAACTCGACAAAACTTACAGTATTCCATGCCTCATCGTCAGGACCGTCTGGCAAATCTCCCACTGCCAGCATTGTCTTGAGAACAACCTCAGTCTTCATATCGTGAGAGATTGATTTCACATAATGTGTAAGATGCCATCGATCTTCATCTGTAAGATAGTCTGCATAAGAACCCATCGGTGTTTCGTTAATACCTGTTGTTACTGTCCTGAAAATATCTTCTGACGAATTACCTCCCTTGAACAACCAACTCTTTGTCAGATTCCTGGCTTTATATGGAAGGTCCCATTTGCCCTTTAGTGTAGTTGTAATTTGTCCATCTGCTCTACCATCTTCACCATGACACAGGAAACATTTAGCCTCCTTAAACAACTTCTTACCGCGCTCAATAGACTCTGAACTGGAAGCCACTTCTGCACCCAACGACGCTACTTCTGGAGCTTCTTTGTCTTTGAAGTCTTCGTTAAATGTCTTGATATAATGTATAACCTGCCACCTTTCTTCACTGGTTAAAGTGTTCCAGAAAGGCATGGCCGAACCTTCCACACCACTTGAAATTATCCTGAAAAGATCCTCATCTGTCGGAAGTGCTCCGAGCCCTGTAGAGCGTATTTTAAATTCATTTCTCGTGAAATTCCTTGGTTTTGGGTCTAAACGTGGAGCATCAGAACCATTACCGTCACCCTTTATCCCGTGACAATAGTAGCACTTTTTCTCATAAATGTCCTTTCCGGCCGCAATTGCTTCAGAAGTTTCCGGTATCTTTCCAGAAACCTCTTTCTTATAAGTCCTGAATAACTGCGAACTCTGGGCAAATCCCTCACTGAGACATAAGAAAGCTAAAGCAGCAGACAAACATATAAATGAACCTTTCAAAATGAGATTATTTTTTACCTGTGCATGTTAAAATCCAATTTATTTTATTAGTGCTCTATCTCTTCTCTTTGACGCGCCACAACTCCGGCAGTCACATATTCACCCATTATAATCTTCCAGATTTGCGTATCCGTTAAAACATCTTTCCAGGCAGGCATAGGAGAATCCCACGGCGTAGACACATTTGGAAGCCCGGGGCCACCTTCTTTAATTCTCCAAAAGGCAAAATTTTCTACTACCGTTGCTATCGTACCGGGGTCAGTAAAATTAATAGGCCTCAAGCGAAATGCATTAGCAAAAGGACCATTACCATCGGCCTTTGAGCCATGACATGGACGGCAATTCTGTTGATAAAGATGTTTTCCCTCTTCTATACATCTTCTTTTAGTTTCTTCATCAGCATTTGCAAAAGGATTTTCCAGTTTCTCAAACTCCTGTAACAATGTAGGATGCTGAATTCTCAGCTCCACGGGAGATGCCGTGCCCGGCATTGTCCCTGAATAGGCAAACCAGCCAACCAACACTGGAAAAGATATAATTATCATCTTCTGAAATAACGCCTTTATCTTATCATCACCGGCAGGCAATATAAACTCAAGAATTTCGCCCATTTGAGATCACTCGTTGAAACATAAACCAGCGCGCCGAGTATAGCTAGAATCATGTACCAGAGCATGAGTGTGCTTGGAGTTGGCATTGTATGATCCTTTGCCAACAAATACATGAAAGCGTAAGGGGCAACAAATTTTATAATGACAAAAACAATCAATATTGATACGATAACCAATATCATTGAATATGAATTTTTTTATTCCCCATCTAAATAACCTTCCCTGCTAAAAACGTATCCTTCTTTCAGCTTATGCTGAATCTATTTCTGGCTCAAGAGAAACGAAATAATCCCATAAAACTCTTTTGTAGTCAGCATTTCACTAAGATTGCCCGGCATAATTGAGACATCCTGTTTCTGCATCTGTGCAATCTCATCAGGATAAAAAACGTATTCCTCCATTACACCATCTTCATCAACCATCAAGACCACTTCTTCTTCATCCTGACTCACAAGGAGACCGTTATAGGCCATTCCATCATTCGTCATCAGATACATCGTCTCAAAACCCTTTACAATTACGCTACTTGGTTTGAGGACCGACTCTATCAGGTATTGAGGTGTCTGTACTGCCCCTATGCCAGTAAGGTCAGGCCCTACTTTTGCGCCTTTTCCGTTTATGACATGACATTTTGAACATGTAACATCTCTCGTATCATCAAAAAAGATCAACTCGCCTTCTTTCGGATCAACCTCAATAGGAGGTACCCATGGCACCACCTTTGTCTTAGATGCCTCAGGAATCTTTTCCTTTAACTTTGTTACCGCATCAATATCAGGCTCGCCCCCCAATGTTTGCAAATATGAAAGTACCGCAAGAATCTTTTCGCGCCCCAACATGATCGGTGGATCATACACTTTCGGCATTATATCATCATAACCCTCCACTATATGTGAAGAAGGATTTACTATTGATTCAACTATATATTCCAGACCGGAACCCAAACCTGTCTCCTTTGCCCTCTCTTCCGCCCTTGATGCAAGACCTTCCTGGTCAGGTCCTCTTGTAGCACTTCCGGAGGTTCCAATACTGTGACACGTGTGACACTGACCTTCACCCCAGAATATCTTTTCGCCTGCTTCAGGGCTGACTCCGGTAGCCCCTCCACCACCTCCACCGCCGGAAAGATTTGTCACGTATGTACAAACGTAGACAAAAAACCCCAATACTGCCATCGTAAACATTACTGAGTTTAGAAAACTTCTCATTATTTATAATCTCTCCAATATTTATAGACGCAGGAAATTCAACAATTTTATATTTATAAATTCACCGGCTAGAGCCTATGCATGTTTCTTCTTCTTATCAGCAAGGCCTGCAAGCCAGAAAACAAAGGCCACAAGGGCCAGAAAAAGTATGACAATTAAACCGATCATCCAACCCATATAAGCGATACTCGGCGTGAAAGCACCTGCAGAAGTGTCCTGCATATATCCGTAAATATGCCAATTCATTCTCAGGCCGGAACGTATAAAACCCATCAATCCCATGAGAGTCACAATGGCTACACAAAGAAGCAGGAGGGCATATTGTGACCTGTGCGGTATTTTCCCCCATTGTATACCACCGACTTCTTTAGCATCTTTAAAGAGAAAGACATCTATTATAGCATTAACAATCAGACAACTTATTACTATTGAAACCTGTGTAACAGACAGATATCTTAAGACCAGGTTTGCCTTTTCCATAACTACAAATCCATAATACCAGAAATAAATCACGGCCGTAATAGTAGTTACGGCAAACAAGAATCCCTGCGCAAGCTTGCCTTTATTTGCAAATGTAAGAAGGAGAGCAATAACAATTGCAATTATCTGGATCACAAGACACGTAATAAGAGGAGACACATACTGCTTTATGTTTTCGTCCAGCTCTATTCCCCTGAGCCCTAAAGCATACCACGCCAGATACATCACTGTAAGACCGGCAGTAATAATCAGCGTAATCCTTGCACCGCGACCATGGCTTGAGAACGGCTTTGTCTCGCCTTTATTGGCCCTTCTATACAAGAGGAAACTGAAGAATGTGGATAATATCAGGAGGTTTACAACTGCATTCTTTGCCGCCATAACACCGAAAAATTTCGAAAACGGATGGTATTGCTCTCCAATAAGGGCTCTCTCCTCACCACTTAATGGTAAGTTATGTGGTGTCAGCCAGACAGCAAAACAGAAGAAGATTATTATGTTTATGTATTTGATATATGGAGTGTATCGTTCCGCACCCTTTATCCTGCTCATACCATTCCATAAATAATAATTTCCACCAATAAATAACATTCCAATAAGAATAGCCTGGATTATGAATGTCCAGGAAAAAGCACCACCCATCATTATGTTTCCCATAACGGGGCTGGCACTATAGACTTCTCTTCCAAGATAATATCCGGCAAACGGGAGAGGTATCAAGGCGCCCAACCCAATGAAATTGCCTATATACCCCATCCAATCATAATGCGCCCTTTCTTCATCAGTTTTCGACCCCATGAATTTAACAGCGGCATAAGCACCCACTACAAAACCTCCAAAAGCAACATTAGCAATAATACGGTGAATATTAACGGGCATCCATAGGAAATTAGCAAATGCATGTGAAAGACTTGTTACCGTCCCGGTAACCATATCTATGCCAGATGGCGCCATCATAAAAGTTGCCCAGGAATTAGCCAGCATCATTAAAGCCGTCCCGAAAACATTCAGCATTACACCAATTGATATGTGAATCCATTTACCTTTAGGCGTCTTGGAAAGCAAGTCCCACGAGTAGTAGTATCCGTAAAGGCAAAAAACCTCTCCAAAGAAACAAAGAGCATATATGAACATGAATGGATGGAAAACATCCGTCATATAGCGCATAAAGGCTGGATAAAGGCCATACAAAGCAAATGCCAGCAGTCCGCCCAATGAGGCCGTTGTAGCAAATGCAGCGGACAGAAGTTTTGTAAATTCGCGTGCTAAATTGTCATACCTTATATCACCGCTCTTCATACCGACCACCTCAATAATAACGACAAAGATCGGTACCGCTAATACAAAGGCAGCAAACATGAGATGCAATTCAGCAATTATCCAGACAATCAGACGGCCATCAATTCCGAAGAAATTCCTGTAGTCTACAACTTCATAAGGCTTTTGACTCTGGCTTTGCGGCTTCTTCTGTTTCTGTTGCAGTTTCGGCAGTTTCGGTAGTTTTCACAGCTTCAGCATTCTCCTGAGCCATACCTGTACCGGTGGCCAATGCTAAAAGGAAAATGGCGAGAAAAAGTGTAAACACAATCCTCAATTGAAGCTTTTTGGACGTGAAATCCATGAAAGGTTTCAGCTTAGTCATATTCTATGTCAACTTGTGTATTAGCTTGTATATATGAAAAATATCCATTTTAGAAATGAATATTCTCATTTTTCCTTCTTTTTTCTTTTTCTTTTCTTCTTTGCCTTCTTTGTCAGTTCAAAATCTGCCTTGGCTTCTCCACCGGCGCTTACGGTAACTTCCTGTGTAGTTTTTCCAAGGGATTCCTGCCATGCCTGAACGGTATAGGTACCGGCAGGTACTCCTTCAATCTTAAACTTTCCGTCTGCACCTGTAAGAGCATAATATGGATTCGCCTGTACTACCAACCATGCAGACATCCATTTATGCACATCGCAGGTCATCTTAATAGTCTCAGGAAATTCAAAAGTTTTAGGCAGCTTTCCATGACCGGCAACTCCTTCGTTAAATGCTGTATTCTTCATAGACCACGAATGAAGATTATGCATTACATCATCACTATTAAGCAGATCAATGGTGCTTCCGGGAGGAATTATAGCAACATGAGGAATAAAAACACAACCCTTCTGATCGATTGCGGATGCGGTTCCCCCTTCAAATTTTTTCCCTTTTGAGATATTTGTAATAGATACTACAGCGTTCTTTAAAGCTCCATCACCAGAAACTATTAGAGCCTCTGATGGAAGATCATCATGCCCGCATGTCGCCTGATCCTTGTCTACTTTTAACGTTTTATTGCCGGTGCATCACCTGCAAGTTTTACAGTGCCCGTTATTGTTCCACCGCCAGACACATCGCCTTCCTCATACGCAGCCAGTATGTTCCTTGAATTAACCAAAAAACAAAACCAGCGAAAGTATAGCTATACGCCAAAAAACATATATTGTAACGATCTGTAAATTTCTTCATTTCTAACGCCCTCCTGTATTTGTGTTAAATTCCTTTGTGTTACTAAAGAATCAGTTTGTTTACTAAAACATAAGTAAAACAAAATTTTAAAGAAATTCTGCTTAATAAGTAATGTAATATAGAGTGAGCACTCTATTTATAATTCAAATGCTACCGTAATTTTGCATTTTTGACTTGAGCGCAAGTCTGCAAAGTCATGTCTTATAACAAATAAACTTGAACTTTTCAAATATAATTTGCCTTTATCTTAAAATATCTTTAATTCAGTAATCAAGGAATAACTATTCTTCTTCTTCCTCTTCCTCTTCCTCTTCCTCTTC
>CAXGMX010000079.1:0-9096 GCA_964010955.1 uncultured bacterium | reverse complement strand
AATTTACAGCTACTACGACCAGCCTTTACCAATTGGATGGGGGCAGACAATTTCTCAACCATATATAGTTGCGCTGATGACTGAAATGCTGGATGTTGATAAGGATGATATAGTACTTGAAATAGGAACAGGTTCAGGTTATCAGGCCGCAGTCTTATCTACAATTGCTGGGGAAGTATATACAATTGAAATAATTGAGGCGTTGGGGATATTGGCAGATGAAAGGTTGAAGCGCCTTGGATATGATAATGTGAATTTCAAGATATCAGACGGTTCACTCGGCTGGCCTGACAAGGGACCATTCGATGCTATTATGGTAACGGCAGCGGCAGAGAAAATTCCTGATCCTCTAATAGAACAGCTAAAACCTGGCGGCAGGATGATTATTCCGGTTAACAATTTATTCTATAGCCAGGACCTGTTGATTATGGAGAAAGATGAAGCAGGAAACATTCACACAAAAAAAACAATTTCCGTAAGATTCGTACCACTTGTAGAGGGAGAGAAAGCCGCAAAATAATTCATTTGATCTTTGTGGTAAGATTTTGCTTTTATTTAGAATATATTGTTACTAGAATCAACATTTTGAATGTTGTCGTATCAGGACATGATTAAGCCCTGCAAATAATAAGAAAAGAATATATAATGGAATACAGGATTCTAGGAAAAAGCGATTTAAGCGTTTCAACTATAGGTTATGGTGCATGGGGTATCGGGGGAGAACCCTTCTGGAAAACTGAAGGAGAAGAAAATTCCATTCGTTCTATTGAAAAGGCAATTGATTCCGGGATAAACTTCTTTGATACTGCCCCGGTGTACGGCTTTGGATACTCTGAAGAGTTATTAGGAAAAGCCCTGCATTCAAAACGCAAAGATGTCATAATCGCAACAAAATGCGGAATACGATGGAGCAAGGAAGAGTTAAAGGCTATAGAGAAGATTGCTACTAAAGAATCCATATTAGAAGAAATTGACCTGAGCCTGCAGAGATTGCGTACGGATTACATTGATTTATACCAGGTACACTGGCCTGACGTCGACACACCTATTGAAGAGACAATGGATACCCTCCTGCAGATTCAGAAGGCCGGGAAGATTCGGTATATAGGTGTGAGTAATTATTCAGTTGATCAAATGAAGGAGAGCCTTGAATACGGTCAGATAGTTTCTCTTCAACCAATGTACAGTATGCTGGAGAGAGACATAGAAAAAGAGATTCTTCCATTTTGTATAGAAAACGATATTGGTATAGTCTGCTATAGTCCTCTTGCATCAGGGGTGCTGACAGGCAAGTACAATGAGAACACTAAATTTGAGGATTGGCGCGGTCAAGGTATTATTGGAAATTTTACCGGCGATGTATTTGTTTCTCACATTAGAAAAGTTAACAAGGTTACAAAGATTGCACAAAAAAAACGGTAAGACGACAGCTCAACTGGCAATAAACTGGTTACTCCACCAAAGGGGTGTGACTACGGCCATTGTTGGGGTAAAGAACCCGGACCAGGTTGAACAAAATACAGGTGCAGTTGGCTGGGACATTCCGGGTGATGATTTGAAAACTATATCAGATATTCTAGAAGAAAGGAGTTGTTAATGGCAAAGAAAGTAAAGAAAGGATATACCTTGAAGGAGTTAGATAAGATGCCAACAGACGAGGCACAGAAACTTCCGTTTGCAGTGAGGGATAAGCTTCTTGATTTAGTACTTGCGGATGGCAGGAAGATTGGAGGCAAACAGCCTGCAAGGCAGGTGGGTCTGATGTGTGACTGGTTCGAGGAAGATGTCGTCCGTCTCCAGAAGATTAAGGCAGTGAAAATATGCTGTGGAGGTTTCATACCGGTTGATTCAACCGGTGAAGTTCCTACACTGGATCCAAAAGGACAGATCAAGCAGGTGTTTGAAAACGCAAAGGCTTCTATTAAAAAGGCAGGCAGCAACATGGACAGAGTTGTTAACTCACTTATTTTCATGAAGAACATTGATTACTGGGGGCAGATGAATGATATTTACAGGAATTACATCAAGTGCTCTCCAACACGTGCGGCAATAGGCTGTCAGGATCTTAATAAGTTGTACCAGATTGAGATAGTGAATCTGTTCGCCTACAAGGTTGCAAAATAATGCAGTCGGAGAATTTATTATTATGAAAGGAGCTATAAAATGTTTAAAGCTTTAAAACTGAGTAGTATAATTTTTGTTGCAGTGATGTTTATGTTTACACTTTCTTTTCCTGCTCTACAGGCGTGTGCGGAGATTACTGGTAAATCATGCAGTGAGCCGTGTGAAGAGAAGGTATGCCCGATGAAAGAAGCAAAGTTGACAAAGGAGGCCTGCGGTGTTGGTGTTTGTAAGGATACAGAAAAATCCTGTAGTGCCGGAGACGTAGCGCAACATGTTGCTGATGTAGTCCTGAACATCAGAGGTATGACATGCGCCGGCAGCGAATGCAGAGTAAAGAATGCTCTGTCCGCATTCGAGGGTGTCAGCGATGTCAACGTAAATTATAAAGATGGCAATGCACACTTGCATGTTGAAGAGGGAAAGGTGGATAATGCAGCACTTATCGAGGCATTAAGACAGGTAGGATTCCTGGCCTCTGAAGGAAAATGAAAATATTGAAATCCTTCAGGGCATTTGAAAAGGTATTCAAGAGGCATAATCTCATTCCTTATAAAGGGAGGACTGAAGGCTTCAAAGAATTTTCTTGAGAAGGTTAAAATATTTTCACTGGCAGAAAGCCTGGGTGGTGTGGAGTCACTGATAGAACATCCGGCAATAATGACGCATACATCTCTTCCAAAAGAGGTCAAAGAAAAGCTTGGAATATCAGACGAACTCATCCGAATCTCTGTTGGTATTGAAAACGTTGACGATCTAATTGACGATCTCGAAAAGGCTTTAGAGTAAGATTCAACTTACTCTTTTCCAACTACTCAAACATTCCTGTATCTTACGCATAGCTGATTCCTTGTTGGCATCTGAAATATGAACTACCTTTTTACCTAAGACACCCCATTTCTTTGGATCTGTGGTTTTGTAGAGAGCTATTGTTGGTGTCCCCATAAATCCGGAAAGATGGCTTACTCCGGAATCATTCCCAATATAGAGTGATGCACATGATAATAAACCGGCTAACGCCTCTACATCTTTTGGGCGCTTTATCCACTCTCCGGCAAAATCCTCTGCATTCATTTTTTCATCTTCAACCGGCCCGAAAATAAAACCTGTCTCAGGGAAACCATATCGTCTTAATTCGTTTGCTAAAATGTGATAAAATTGCGGCGAATAGTTTTTCCCGGGACTTCCACTTCCGGGATGAATCAGCGCATAATGCCCTTCTGTTACTCTCGCAGGAAAACAATCAGAAAGTTCTTGAGGGACAGTTATGGAAAAATGAGATTGTACGATAGAGCAATAATATTGTGCCAGGTGTGTTTGTATATCCGGAAATGGAGTGATAGAGACAACTGGTAGCGAAGCGGACTTTCTTAAGAGATCGACTACATTCTGTCCTTCTGTCAGCCAGAGGACAGCGCCATGCGGTGAACCTATTTTTTCATGAATTGATTTCCCACGGAAGAAATCAAGCAAACCTGCCGATTCCTTATCAATATAAGTATCCAATAAACCGAAGCTGATGGCCAGGCGCATATATTCAGTACGTCCAATCCCGATGAATTGATAATGAGGCAACGCTTTACGCAGGCAAAAGAGTGCAGGCCACGTAAGTATAAAATCTCCAAGCGCTCCACGATGGCAGATCAGGAATGACTTCATGCAGTTACCAGACAAGTTTCACAAAAATATTTTGGCTTTGAATATTGTACTGTTTTTTTATATAAAAGAGGCATATTTTATTTATAATTATGGGAACCGGCGTTCACATCTTAGTGTTAGACAAATATAAACCCTATTCAATTTATTTTGTGATGAACTATAAGATCAGAAAGGTGTATTGAAATGATTAAACAAATAGTCATTTTATCTTTTATCTTGATGCTTGCAGCAACCATCTCTGTTAATTGTACTTACGCATCACAATACTCGCTATCAAATCAGGATGAGCAAACCGGCTCTCAGGCGATTGCACAGGAACCGCATGTGGGCAAAGTGGCAGAGACCATGAACAGCGGCGGTTATACTTATATCCTCCTTCAGACCAAGACAAAGATGTCCTGGGTTGCAATAGCTGAAACGAAGGTCGAAGTCGGGCAGGAAGTAGTCCTGGCGCCGGGTATGGAAATGGTTGACTTCCATAGCAAATCTCTCGACCGTACCTTTGATTCAATTATTTTCTCCGAGGGACTGATTACGCAGGGAGATGTTGCTGCCGGACAGGGTAGTGCCCATGGGAGTGCAGACGCACAGAAAAAGACTTACGGTAGCAAGGGAACCAAACCGGCAGCTAAAGAAAACATAAATGTTGAAAAAGCCACAGGGGAGAACTCCTATACCGTTGCCAAACTATTTGAAAAAAGAAAAGAACTTGATAATCAGGATATAGTTCTCAGGGGAGAAGTAGTTAAGGTTACTGCCCGGATCATGAACAAAAACTGGCTCCATATCCAGGACGGGACCGGAAGCGCACAGGATGGAAATAATGATATGGTCGTAACAACAATGGACCTTCCATCTGTTGGAGATATCGTTACCGTAAAAGGGGTATTATTCTCGGATAAAGACTTTGGAAGCGGTTACAGGTATGATGCGATTGTTGAGTTTGGACAGGTCTCAGAGTAGATTAAACAGGATTTGAATGATTAGTGTCAATTATTAATTATGTAGCATTGCCGAGAATGAGTAAGAAAATAATAGTAACCATCTTATTACCGGTATTCCTCTTTGCCTGTGTTGCACTTAAACCTGTAGAAAAGTTGACAGATGAGGAACTGGCAGACAGGTATGATAAAATCGATCTTGAAATTTATATGGTGAAACGTGCCGCTTCAAAAGATAATCCGGCAAAGTATACCGGTGGATCCGGAAGTTTGCAGAGTAGTTATAGCAGCGGTGACATTAAGAAGATAAAAAAGACTTGAAGGAAAACTTGAGGTCGCAAGACAAGAGCTTGTTAAAAGAGGGTATATCCCTTAATACCAACAGATAGGAACATCAGCCAAGATATAGTCTGGTATTGACAAGATTCAAAGGGGATCTTCAGGCAATTCATTTGATTCCGTTTTCGTTGAAATACTCGTCAATATTTTCTATTTCGTCATAGTCGTCTCTGGTGTTCAGGTTTTTAATTGAGTCTTTAAAACTGTCAGATGCTGCCAGATTATCCAATTCTACTATCTTTACATTAACGTGCGGGAAAAAGCTGATTATCCTCAGGTTATTACTGTCAAGTTCTCTCTTGATTGGATCAATGCAATTTTTTGAATAGAATGCATGTAACGGTTCCAGGCCTCTTTCACTTTTTGGGACTACAACATCATACTCTTTTGTAAAACCTTTAAGATGTTTTATCAGTCCTGATTCAACAAAAGGCATGTCACAGGCGAGCATAAAGGTGTTGGTGCTACCTGAATTAACAAGGCTGGTATATATTCCGCACAGCGGTCCTTTTTCAGGATAGATGTCCTTAAAGACAGGCAGATTCAGATACTCATACTCTGATGGTGTATTGGCAGAAATGAAAATCTCATCAAACATTTCTCTGAGCAAGTCTATTTGTCGTTCTATGAACGTCTTGCCCTTAAGTTTAAGAAACGCCTTGTTGGAGCCCATTCTACTACTCTTGCCACCGGCAAGAATTACTGCAGTCATAAATTCCACCTTTTTGAGATTTAAATAACTGAATGTTATAATAAAAACGGATGTGTTCTGCTTAATCCATACTATAGATCATACACACCTATCATACAGAAAATACCTTTGCAAGGTCATACCAGTAGTCATCAACTGTTTTATACCGTCCCATTATCTCTTTCAGTTCTATGGGTATGATTCCTTTCCCTCAAGACGACAATCTTACCAGATTCGCCTTTATGTATCAATTCCATTGCGGCTATGCCAAAGCGGGTACTCAATACCCGGTCGAAGGCGGTAGGAGTGCCTCCTCTCTGGGTATGACCTAATACTGTGTATCGTGTCTCGAAACCGGTACCTTTTTCAATCATCTTTGCAAGGACTGAACCTACTCCTCCCAGCATTACATGTCCATAGGCATCTTTTTTAGTACTTTGAAGAACAAACCCGCTTTCTTCTTTGTCTTCAACAGGCAGTTTTATGCCTTCTGACACGACCACAATACTGAAGTTTCTGCCGCGCTTGTGCCGCTTTTTGATTGTTTCATAAACTTCTTCCATATCAACAGGTTTTTCTGGTATCAAAATAATGTCAGCACCTCCGGCAATGCCTGCAAACGTAGCGATCCATCCCGTATGTCTTCCCATAACCTCTACTATCATCACTCTGTTGTGTGATTCTGCAGTCGTGTGGAGTCTGTCGATAGCTTCCGTTGCTACATTTACGGCGGTATCAAAACCAAATGTATAATCAGTACCAGGTATATCGTTATCTATAGTCTTAGGGATTCCAACAACGTTGACACCCATCTCAGACAGCTTGAATGCAGTACCCTGAGTGTCTTCTCCCCCTATAGATACAATAGCATACAGGTTGAGCTTCTTTATATTCTCCAGGATCTTTTCAGGGTCGTCCTTATTATCTTTCCCAAATGGATTCGTTCTGCTCGTACCAATTATAGTACCTCCCCTGTGAAGTATTCCGGAAACACTATTCATATCAAGTTCTTTTATGTTTCCATCTATTAAACCTTTCCACCCTTCCAATATACCATACATTTTATAATTGTAGTCTTTTATGCCTTTTCTAACAACTGCACGAATTGTTGCGTTTAATCCGGGACAATCTCCACCTCCTGTTAAAACACCAATCTTTTTCATAGATGTCTCCTCCATTTTCTTACGTTAAGAATGGGTTATGTTCTCTTTCGTTTTCTATTGTCGTTGAAGGGCCATGTCCGGGATATACTATAGTACTGTCACCCAGAGGGAAAAGCCTTTCTTTTATTGAATTTATCAATGTTTCGTACGAACCACCGGGTAAGTCTGTCCTTCCTATCGAGCCGGCGAACATGGTATCTCCAACAAAGATATTATTATCTACGTAGTAGCAGACACCGCCGGGTGAATGTCCGGGTGTATGAATCACATTAATAATTTTGTCACCCAAAGAAATCTTATCTTCATTATTGACAAATTTATTAACATCCGGTTTTGGAATAGGGCTTAGTCCAAAAGCAGTAGCCTGTTCACTGGCATTCTCAATGAGAAATGAATCTTCTTTATGCAGAAGGAAATCTATCTTGAAATGCTCCTGTATAGCTTTCACGCCGCCAATATGGTCAAAATGTGCATGAGTATTTATGATAAATTCCGGGTTTAGACCTTCCTTGTCTATGGCTTTAATAATTTCATCTGCATTGTCACCAGGGTCGATAATAGCCGCCGCTTTTGTATCTTCGCACCCCAATATATAACAGTTTACATCTAAAGGACCAACTACAACATTTTTGATTATCATTATACAGCTCTCGAAAAGGATTCTAAGAAAGTAAGAATATTTATTTTAAGCATAAATATTGTATTTGTACAACTTATAAATATGATATTCTTTAAATGGAAGAATATAGTACTGAGCGGTCCTCTGGAAAAATTCTCAGGGAGGGAAACCGGAGAGGAAAGATGGTAAAATATCAGACATAATGAGATATGATACTGTGTTTTTGCCACCATTCTCTGTGCACTATTTTATCTTTTTAATTGCATCTTTAATCATATCCTTGGAAGGGTAATCAAAATTTTTACCCTCGATAGTGTATAAACGACTTTTTAAAGCATAATCTTTAATGTCTTTAATATTAGTTTCTATGTCTACCCCATTAATTCTAACTGTGGGAGAACCGGTAAAATGTATTTTCCGTGCATCTTCTGGCGTCTCGATTAGAATTAAACTTATTTCCGCATCAATACTCTCTTCCGCAATAACTTCTTTAATATGCTTTGCGGTAGGCAGGACTCCGGGACAGCCTTCAATAAAGAAAATGCCAATTTTAGCCACTATTCTTGGGGTTTGTGTTATCGTAACCAGTATTTCACCATTATTGTCCTTGAAACCTTTTCCAAATATGCTTAACAAGTCATCATTAATGGTTAAATATAAGTAACTTCCCCCCTCGTCAGGCCTGACATTATCTGAACCGGACAGCCCCATTGATATGACCCGACCTTCGCCCGTTTTGCCAAGCAGCCTGCCTATATTTCCTCCCGGTAAAGCGTAGCTGCCCAAAGCAGGTACAGGTATTCCATCAGCATTATGGCCTTCAGGAAACATTGCAGTATTAAAGCTCCAGTAATCATCCTCTTTTACCTGCCATTTAATAGTATGATCCTTCTTCAAGATTATGTCTGTTATTTGCCATGCCTCATTCGCGTGAACTACAACAACTTCCGCAAAAATCCCTTTTTGGTTATTTATTATAAACATGGGGAAAATCAGAATTGCAAAGACGATAATATTTAGTAATTTTCTCATTTTAATTTAGTAATTCTGCTTAAGATTATGTGAAGAAATATTGTACTGAGGTTTGTTAATTATTTCAAAGATTACTTGAAGAAATCCGTAAGACAGGCATTTAAATATCCGTCATACTTTAATCTTGTCCTTCCATCAACAAAGCCGGGTGTTATATGGTTATAAAATTCATCTTCTTTGCGGCTGTTATTGCATATATCGTCGTTCCAATCTATGTTTAGTGTTAATAGATCTAAAGTGATATATCTCAGAAGTCGAGATATTTCGGAAACCGGATCATTCAGGAATCTGCCATTTAGTACCACCTTTGTTTTCTTGGATGGAGCATAACCCAGTGCAGGACCTGCAATCCCGTAAATCTTTTCTACCTTAATACCATCATCATTGAGAATCCTCGCTGTTGCAATATTTCTTTGAACACCTCCGCTATGTCCACTTAAGTGTATAGAGTCACCCGGGTTTACATCATATTTAGAGATAATCTCTGATGCCATATCGTAAGCATAACCGTGCGATATGTATACGTGGCGT
>CAXGMX010000078.1:0-9120 GCA_964010955.1 uncultured bacterium | reverse complement strand
AAAACAAAAAAGATTGCTCCTTGTATGCTCATAAATCACCTACTCTCTCTGGAAATAACCATTTAAGGATTCTGTAAATAAATTATAAGTTGATCCAGGGGGTTACAATAATATATTTAACATCAAATGCCAGTCTTAAGATTATCTTGCCTGCGGTACCAATCATTGTCAGAAGAAGCCCCATTACAAGTGCATACCGTACGACACCTAAGTTTTGAAAAAAAGCTTCTTTTAAAAAATATCGGAATGGCAAATCCTGCAGCGTAAAATGCAATTAACATAGCAATTCCCGCCGGTAATGGTAAATTATGAAGTGGCGGCGGAGTGGGAAAATCGTGTGTCCACGCTTGCCCTGGCCAGAAAAATGTCCAGTAAGGCCCTCTCAGGGCAGTGCCAACGTATACCAGGAGATACCAGAACACGTATCCGGAAATAAAAACAGGCATGGCAAATTTCCGCTCTTTAAAAGAAATATAACCATTTCCCTTAGGATTATTATCCAAATATGGCAACATTATCAGGCCTACAAGTATTATACTTGGAAGCACTACGCCGGCAAACCATGGATCAAAGTATACCAATTGTTCCTGTAAGCCTGCAAAATACCATGGTGCCTTTGCCGGATTCTCGGCTTGTGATGGATCTGATATTTCACCCAGTGGAGCATTCACAAAAAACGAAAAGAAAAGCAGCCCTACCAAAACGAAAAGGGCAGCCAGAAACTCTTTAACAACGAGCGTTGGCCATGTAAACACTGTATCATCATCAAATTCGACTGGCTCTTCATTTTGCAAGCTTTTTTCCATGGATCAGCTCCTTTAAAATACTTTCAACAAGTCACAATAAATTTGTCCCAGGTGCACTATAACCGACCTGAGATACCACCGTCTTTACGTATTCTCCAAAAATGGACTATCATCAATGCTGTTGCTATCACCGGTATTGCAATACAATGCCATACATAGGCCCGTAACAGGGCAGGGGCCGCGATCGTTGTCCCTCCCACCAGAGAAAAACGGATAATCATTATTTGCCGTCATTCCCAGGAATTGTGAAAAAGGCCCTTCATGACCAAATAATGGTGTTGCTCTCCCCATATTCATACCAACGGTGATAGCCCAGTAACCCAGTTGATCCCAGGGCAATAAATACCCTGTAAAACTTAATAAAAATGTGATAAGTAATAAGAATACGCCTATCACCCAGTTAAATCTTCTCGGGGGCTTATACGAACCCGTTAAAAATACACGGAACATGTGTATACTCACCGTAATTACCATGGCATGCGCACCCCATCTATGAACATTTCTCATCAGTCTGCCAAAAGGTACCGTGTACATTAAATCCATTGTATCTGCAAAAGCTTTATTTACATCAGGAGTATAATAAAACATTAGTAAGATTCCTGTTACCACTTCCACTAAGAATACAAAAAAAGTTATCCCTCCCATACACCAGGTAAAGCGGAGTTTCGTGCCATGCTCCCGAACCCTCGCAGGATGCAAATGCAACCATACGTTACTAATAATTTGGAGAATTCTGTTCCTGGGGGTATCTTTGTAACCATGACGGAATACAGACCCCCAGATATCTTCTACAGTTTCCTTGATCTTATTTTTTAATTTCGGGTCTTTCATTTAGAGGTCCTTTCCTTCACACCAACTCTTTCTTTACTCTTACTAGAAATTTGTCTTTTCATTATCCGCTTTCTTCTAATGTTTTATTTATTTCTTCGTCAGGTTTCCAAAGCACACGCTTCATGGTTATCACGTGTGCAGGACAATCTTTGCAATTACCACACCGAATGCATTTTTCAGTATATTTTATTACGATACCGTCTTCACTAATTGAAGGCTGGTATTTCCTGCTTTCATCGGATGTATCCACCATCCTTAGTGCACCCGCGGGACATACCATACTGCAACGGCCGCAGAGTACACATTCATTCGTTCCTACTTCAATACTAAGGTCGCATTTCAGACAACGCGAAGCCTCTATCTTCGCCTGAGATTCCGTAAGACCAAGCTCTACTATATTAAATGTACCCTGCCTGTTTTCTAAAGGCAACATTTGCATCTCCTGGCGTGGCACGGCATCATAATTTTCTTCGCGTGCATTAAGTTCGCTGTCCGTAAGTGTAACCCAGACTTTCTTCTTAGGTTCCTGAAGGCTTTCTCCCCTTATATATCTATCTATAGAAGTTGCGGCTTTTTTACCGTCGGCAACTGCTTCAATTACGATTCTGGGGCCATAGGCAACGTCACCTCCTGCAAATACACCTGGTCTTGTAGTTGCAAGAGTTTCATTATCTATCTTTATTGTACCTCTTGGTGACAGTTCTATCTCAGGGCGTCCCTCCAGCCAGGATGTGTCAGGCGTCTGACCAACCGCTAATATCACGGTGTCTGCGGGCATAATATTTTCACTATTTTCGATAAATTTTGGATTAAACCTGCCGTCACTGTCAAAAACAGATTTAACATTCAGGGTTTCTAGCCCCACGACTTTATTGTTTTCCCTAATGATACTCTTGGGCCCTTTAGATGGATTAAGTATTATTCCTTCCTCCTCTGCCCCTTCAATCTCATGTTCCCATGCCGGCATCTCTTCTTTAGACTCTAGGCACACTACATGTACTTCCTGGGCTCCCAGGCGAATTGCCATCCTTGCAGCATCCATCTCAGCATGTTCGTATCCAACGTTTTGAGTAAACCTCATGGCAGTTCTTGCAGTATCCATTGCAACATTTCCGCCTCCAACCACTATCACTTTCTTGCCCATACTTCTCATAACGCCGAGACTTACGTTTTTCAAGAATTCAAGGCAGTCCATAACGCCATCTCCTTCTTCTCCGGGGATCCCGAGTGCTCTAACCTTTTGTGCGCCTGCAGCTATAAATACGGATTTGTATCCCTCTTCGAGTAGATCAGAAATTGTCTTTCCCGGACTACCAATAGGTGTGTTTGTCTTTATCTCTACACCTCGTGCCTGGATATGGCTTATATCAAACATAATCTGTTCACGAGGGAGCCTATAGGAAGGGATTGCCCACATCAACATGCCGCCCGGTACAGATTCCTTTTCGAAAATAGTCACCCTGTATCCCATACCTGCAAGGCTGTTAGCTGCCGTTAATCCGGCAGGGCCAGATCCGATTATGGCAACTTTTTCCTCCCTCTGACTTATCTTTGGGGATGGCATTGTTATCTTATTCTTATAGATATAATCTGTAACAAACCGCTTTAAGGCATCTATTGATACCGGTTTGTCAAAATCACCACGTTTACATTTGGCCTCGCATGGACGTGCGCATATATATCCGCAAACGGCGGGGAAAGGATTGGTTTCCAGCATCAATTTATAAGATTCTAAATACTTACCCTGACCAATTAAACGTATGTAACCGGGTACATCCATGTGTGCAGGGCATGTATGCTGACAACGAATATTTTGTTGTAACCAATCTAAATCAAGAGGTATTCGTTTACCTTGTTTGGGTATGGTTGCCTGGTTTGTAGCCTCACTATCTGTTGTAAATGAAATATCAGTCATTTCCCCTTTTCTTCCTAGAAAAATGCTACTTGATTAATTATTTACACAATTAACTCTGTTTCAACAGATACACTTTTGCTTTTATCTACAACTAACCTGCCGCTATAATCCAGAACTATTTCAAAATTGTCTAACGGTTTGGGTGCAGGTCCGGCAAAGTTTATACCATTTCGATAGTATTTGCTTCCGTGACATGGACACTCAAAGATGTTCTTTTTTTCAGAAAATTCTACTGCGCATCCCAGGTGTGTGCATACTACTGATAAGGCCTTAAAACGATCTCCATTACGTACAATAAAGACCCTCCTCGACTTTAGCTTTGTAACTGAGTGTTCTGCAAAAATCTTAGGCTCTCCTATCGTAAACTTAGGTGAAGGTTCAAAAAGTACCTTAGGATAAAAGAAGCCGTGTTTAAACCAGAAAAACCGAACCATGTAGCCACCCATTGCGGCAAAAAACATTCCCCAGCCGGCCAAAGATAAAATATGCCTGCGAGAGAAGGTAAACCAGATGTTCTCTCCTGTCTCGGAAGTATCGCACCTATCCTTTTCCGTAGTTTCCATAATTATCTCCTACCTAAAACCTTCTACACCCATTAAATTCTTAAGTAAGTAATAAAAAAAGTCCAAGGTAATCGGTGAGTCTTTAAAAGACCAGAGTGGTGGAGGGGGACTCCGTTAACATCTGGACCTTTTTACAGACTCACCGATTACCTTGGACTTCTAAGTACTATCTAAGTATTTTAGCATCTGTTCTTATCTTTGCTTTTCAATAGATTATATCTTGCCTGAAAACACTTCTATGCTCGTTAGAATCTTAAAGTAAGTAAAAGAACCATGGCATCGGATAGCTTTTATTAGACAAATTTGGAGGAGTTCAAAAAAAACTCTTTAAATATGAGCTTTTTTTGAATGGCCATCCGATGCCATGAATTTATATTATTATCATTATCTCCTGTCTGAAAAAGTTTTCTGTATTCCTTAGAATCTCTGGTGATCTTGTATTAACAACACTCTGCTTGTGCTTATAATGAGAATAGAGTTTAAACGCTATTTTCTTATGCGACAGGGTACAACAGGTTTGCCAAACTGTAAATAGGGCAAAGACTCTATATTCGTAAAAACATTACTCAATTTGCAGCTAGATTATATCTCTATCATGTGATATCGTTCGGTAGTTGTAGTGCCCTCCGTTAAACAAATATTAGATATCTTTGAGATATCAAATAAATGACTGAAAAGAGCTAATAATAATTATAAGTGATGAAAATCATCCGAATTTTGTTTGTAAGAAATTGACTCTATTTTCTCAAATTTAGAGTAATAGATAACGAAATAATAGAATGTATCCAAGCTGTCTAATACTCTTCTTTCTCTTTAAAAATCCTCTATTCTTTGTGAAAGGATTTTAAAAGAGAGTTAGTTGTGTAATTAATTACCTTACGATGGAAAGAGAATGAAAACCGGTCATATACTATTTGGCATGATATTTGATCATAAAAATGAAATAATTAGAAACTAAGGCGTTATTGTTGTATATAAAGAAAATAAAATATGATTGGAGAACAGAGGCGAAGCATCTTCAGGGCACATTCTTCTTATCAATAATAAAGGCCTGAATGATTTGCAGTTTTGAAGTGATAAAGTTATGAAAGAAGAAAAACCAGATTGTATTTCTATCCTCAAAAGTATTCCCGGGTTTGATGTCTTGGAACCCGAACAACTTAAAAAGATTGCAGCTATTGTGAATATTCAGGAATACCATTATGGGGACTTTGTCTTCAAAGAAAACGATGTGAGCGATGCGTTTTACGTTATTCTACACGGAAAGGTAAAGATATGTGTAACTAGTAAGGAAAATGCAGACATGAACTTATCCATACTTGGTCCAATGGATAGTTTTGGAGAAATAGGGTTCATATCTGGCAAACCAAGGATCGCTTCTGTAAGGGTAGAAAGAGATTCGAAATTACTTGTAATTAAGAAGTATGTTTTCGATATGATAACAGAAGATGATCCATCACTAACAAGGTGTTTAATAAACACCATGGCACAACGCGTAAGAGCTGACACTGAAAGGTCAGTTGCAAAGCTAAGCAGGGTGCAGGAACTTGAAAAATTCTGGGCAGAAAAGGAGACCGGTAAATCGCATGTACTTAAGGGCAGGTCTAAACATATTCAAAGTCTTAGATCTTTTGCAGAAAAGGCGGTTGAAAATAATCTGCCCGTCCTGTTAATTGGGGAAGAAGGTACGGGAAAATCGACATTGGCGAGCTATATATACGAAAGAAGTAGTCATAAACAGAATAGATTTATAACTACAGATTGTTCCTCTATACCGCAAATCCCTACAGGTCAAGGTGGTATAAGTCAGAAGACAGATAAAATCATGTTAGGATTATTGCAGGAGAGCACACTCTTTGGGCATTTGAAGCGTTCATTTACCTTTGCCAACACAAATGAACCGGGATATATAGAAGTTGCAGATGGTGGGACAATTCTTATTGAAAATATAGATGAACTTACTCTCAACGTTCAAAACAAATTGTTAACCTATCTGAAAACCGATTTTTTTAAACGTATTGGAAGTAATGAACAGATTAAATCAAATGTCAGGGTGATCCTTACATGTGGAACGGATATTGAGGAATTAGTCAGAAACGATTATTTTAGTAAAGAATTGTACAATTTCCTACTCCCTCAATCTATTGTCTTAATCCCTCTCAGGAAGCGTAAGAAGGATATTCACGAGCTTGTGGAGCATTTTATTGAAAAGTATAACGAGACAGAAGGAAAAAACATTATGGCTATGACTAAGGAAGCCATGAACATCCTCCTGAGCTATGATTGGCCAAATAATATTGATGAGTTAGAGGAAGTCACACACAGGGCCGTAAGCTTATGTACGGGAAATACGCTTACGCCCTCGCATATATCCCTGGGCCCGATATCAACCGAGAAAACGGGAATAGGATTTAACCTTCTGAAGTTTAAGAGTATAAGGCAATTTATATTAAGTAAGTTTTACCCCAGTGCGTTTAAGATAGCAATGGAAGTAATTTATTTTTCAGTTATATTCATTTTGTTATTTGATTTTAATGGTTATGCCAGGAATACGTCTCTTTTAGTATGGGCTATCGGGTGGCCGGTAATAGTAACAAGTTTACTGTTAACCTCACGCCTTTTCTGTGGTTTATGTCCTTTTTATGCAATTGCAGAAATGCTTCAAAAGGTACTGGACTTCAAGCTGAAATTACCCAATTTTATAAAAAGACAGGGGCCGTATATTGGAGTGTTTGGTTTTGCGTTGATACTGTGTTCAGAACACATAACAGATATGCCAAATTATCCATTGGCCACAGCTGTGCTGTTACTATCGATTATGGGTTTTACTATGATTTTTTACGTATTGTACGGTAGTGCTTCATGGTGCAGGTATATATGCCCTCTTGGTCTGATGAATGGTATTTATTCTAAACTTTCGATAATTGAAGTCAGGGCTAACACCAGCGTCTGCAACTCTCAATGTAAATATCCAGCTTGTTATAAAGGAACAGATGAGGATCAAGGTTGTCCCATGAATATAGGGGTTTATAATATGTATACTAATGAAGACTGTACCATGTGCGGACAATGTATAAAGAACTGCAAGCATGATGCTGTAAACCTTAACCTTAGGGTTCCTGCGGCTGAGCTTGTTCGAGATTCAGGGCTTAATTCATATAGGGAAGGAGCTAATTTTGCAATTGCCTTTTTTGTCCCGGTGCTTATTGCAATCGTGCTGGCCATTAATCTTAGAAAATTGTCTCTGTATGATCATTTCTCCACAAAAATAAACAGTGAAGTTATACACTATACACTTATCAGCATATCTTTTTACATTTTGTGTTTTTGGTCTTATCTGGCTGGGTACTATAGCTTTTAGAAAATCAAGTTCGGAAGGGTCTTCACTGGAAAGACTCGTCTTGTACACATGCACCTTTATCCCAATTTCATTTGCCGGAGAAGTATCCAATCACGTTATTACATTTATCAACGGCTTTGGTCAAATTCTGCCGGTAGTAAATTTACATTTTGGTTCATATGCGTTTAGTATCCTGAATCAACAGGCCTCCACAGAAATGGTTAAACTCTTACAGATAATGATAATTATAGCGGGTACAGTAGCCTCCTTATCTTTTGCGGCCGTTGAAAAATGTATAATCTTTTCCATCATAGTCACTGCTTCGTCTGCTCTGCCTTGAGCCGATAATAAATCTGCCTTTTCATTTCAAGAATTGCAATATGGTCAAGTTTATCCTGGATCAGTTGCTGTATATCGCTATCTGCTCTTTTATACGCATCAAGATATCTTGAAATTGATTTTGAAAACATTCCCTTTTTCTCGAATGCGATCCCTTCCTCATAAAGCTGAATTGGAATTTTTCTTTGCACAGAACAAGAAAATCCTCTGCTCGTTTACGATTAGAATGATTCGGGAAATCTTTCAAAAAAAGTTTCAAAAATGTTCATGTGCTGTCATAAAAGTCTTTGCGGTAGTAAAAACTTTTTGCCTTATCCCCCGTTGTTAATCTACCACCGTAAAAAACAGAGAACGTGAAGTGGATTCCAAAATCTTGCAAATGAAATTGTTTAATTGGCGTAATGTCATCCGGATCATTAATATCATTAAATTTCGTATAAGCGTAGCGTAAATCGATCCCAAAGGAAAACCGATTTTGTTTATTTTTAGAATTATTGGATTTCTTACCGCCTCCAATAATAAATCTGGGGCCTAAGGAAAATGACATACTTGGCCCAAAAGCGGTAGGTGTAGATAGAAATTCCTTATTTGAATCCAAATAAAATTTTGAATATGCATACCCCCACGTATACCTTAAATCAATATACCAAGGCTCATACCATTGCAGCATTGTGGTATGACTTATTCCCAAATTGAACACACGGGGAGCAAAAAACATTTTACCCAAATCCCAATTCGGATTCACGCTTCCCCAGGATTCGATTCTGTCAATTTCACCGGGAATCAACAAATTACTATAACGGAAATTCAATCCCGTTTGCATATCGAGCCAACTGGCTCTTATAAGAGCATAAAAACACATTTGTTTTAAGAAAGTCTATGTCTAATTGGTGACCTGTTCGTGCAATTAAATTGCCTCCATCAAAACCGGGCACAGCATCTTCATATCTCATCCAGTCGGATTTTATTTTGTCGCCATCGGCTCCTCCTCCTCCATAAATAAATACACCATAACGAACTTCAGCAGGTAAAAATTTTATAGGTTCATGGAATTCACGGCGATATAAAAATTGGTCTTTCCTGTAGCCCGGTTCGTATTCAATGTCTGATTCGGAACTAAACTGAATTAACCCCCAAAGGTAGGATTTTGAAGAATCAGCTTCAGCAGCAGTTAAACGGAAAAAGGATGCTAAAATGATTATGTATAGTGTGAACCTCGGATGCATGATAGTTCAAAATAATGCCTATATACATTTTGAGCAAGTATCTTGTGACTGGTAGTATGGTAAAGGTAGTTAGTCTTTGTAAATTCCCCGCCACTCAAAT
>CAXGMX010000077.1:0-9171 GCA_964010955.1 uncultured bacterium | reverse complement strand
GGGCATTAGTCTAATACATTCGATACAGACACTCCACCAGCACCACCTATAATATCCCAGATCAAGTCCTTATAACTCCAATCATTGCGTTTGACCCCATCATTGATTCTTTAGCAATACCGCATGTACTTGAGAACGAGAAAGCTATTATACTTGCGTCATCCTTGTCTGCTTCTCCTGCTCTCGCTATTGCATATGTCAGTGCTCCAATCAGGAAGGAAGCTGAGAAATGTTGTGCTTTGTCTTTTGCAAACCATTCATCTTTTTTTGCTGTATGGGGTGATGCAGTCTTCTGATATGTTGTACATCCTGAAAAAACATATTAATAATACTATTAGAAAAAGTCTGTATTTTTGTTTGGCAGTCAGGATCATAGATGATTAATTGATCAAACACTTCTTTCTTTGAAATCATCATCTTTTAGGACTACGTCAATTTCAGATAAAAGATCGCGCAAAATTCTTTTTCAGTTCACTCTTACTCAGAATAGATGCAAGTGTAATGGTTTCTTCTTTGTTGAGGCCGATTGTTACTTCCGGTAAAACTCTTCTTCTATCTACAACTCTCATAACAAATACTCCTTGACTTTTTATTTCTATGTTATTTCAAGACCTTGATTTTCAAATACCAGATTACAGTCAGAATTCTTAGGGTTATGGCGATGGTAAGATTGCCCATATCCTGGCTTGTCCGCCTGAACCTCCTTCAATCTTTATTGGCGCTATTATAAGTGTTGCTCCTCTGGGTGGAAGCTTATCAAGATTAGCTACATTTTCCAATATATATTTGCCGGCACCATTTATAATGTGATGAACGGCAAAATCAGTTGATATTCCATGATCACCGCTTAATGTGTCAATGCCTATACCCTTTATGTTTCTCTTTTCAACTAAAAATCCTGCAGCTTCCTCAGAATATCCCGGGAAATGGAGTTTATTGGCATCATCAGTATTTTTATATTTGTCGTAATCATTCCACTTTTTCCACCAACCTGTGTTGAGAAGCACAATAGACCCATCTTGTATTCTACCATTTGATTCTTCCCATAAGGTAATGTCTTCGTTAGTAAGTTCATAATCTGCGTTAAGCTCTACTTTTGCTGAAATATCTATAACGGATGCAGGGCCGATAAGGGTTTCAAGTTTGAGCTTATCGACTGATTTCTGATTGTCTTCAAAGTGATTGGGTGCATCTATGTGTGTGCCCAGGTGTTCGGGTGTAGAATACACGCCGGAAAAGACACCGTCATCGTTAAGTGTTGCTACTGTTTCATATTTAAAGGATGAATACGAGGGGCCTGGCCAATAGGCATTATTCTGGTTTAAAGGATATGTCAGGTCAAGTATCGTACACTTACCATTCGTCACATCATCGAAACTGGCAGGGGTGTTTGCCGTATAACTATGACTTGAAGAAAATAACAATATAATTAGTATTAATGATATTTTTTGAACATTCTTAATTATGCAAATTTCCATTATTACATATATCACCTGATCAATAACAACTCTAAGATTATATTTTAAGAGAAATAATTTCAATACAAAATTTATAATAAATCATTCATTTCATGGTTGTCTTCCAATGGTTTATTTATATTGACCACCTCTGATATTGCTGTTAAGATTGAAAAACTGATTTCTTAAAAGTTACCAGAAAGGAACTTTACAGAGTAATTATGCCGAAAATTATGCTTTTTAAAAATATATTGATATTTTTCCTGCCTGTTGTATTCCTTGTTGCTTCCGGTTGTAAGGGAATGAAGGAGAAACCCGGTGAGTTTATCGAATCATTAAGGAATCCCACCTCTTTTCCAGAGGTATTTTTACCTGAAATAAAGAATATTGATGAAATTATAAATGAAAAAGCCCTTGCTGAAGGTGAAAACATTATGATTATTCCAATAGGCAAAGAAAAAAGTTACAAGTATATACCTTTTCCAAATCAGAGAGAACTCAGAGATAGATGCACATTACCATAAGTCCCATGATATGATAATGTACATTAAGAAAGGAAGTGGCATATTGGAACTTGATGGTACACGCCATAGTGTAGAAGAAGGTATGATGGTGGTAATTCCGAGGTTGATTGTACACAAATTTATTAATATTGGAGAAGTGACAAGCATTGCTGTTTCAATATTCTCTCCTCTTTTTGAGGGTAATGATATAATAGAATTTGAAGAATCTATCGGCATTAAGAAGAAGAAGAAAACTGTGTACGATAAAGCTATGAAGAAGGATGAAGGAAGGGATAAGAAATTGTTTGGTTTATGGGGTAAGGATGAAGAAGAAATTGAGCCTGGCAAAGAAGAAGAGGGGGAGGCAGGCGACGTGATTGAAGAAGAACAAAAGATTCTGGTCTTGACAGAAGAAGGGAAGGACAAGATTAGAGAGGCAAGAAAGAAGGTTAAGAAAGAAGAAAAAGTGATAATCGACAGGATTGTACTAGACGAAAAACTTAAAGTATTGCAGAAACTAAAAAAATGAAGGATTAATCAGTCAGGAAGAGTTTGAAGCTAAAAAAGCTGAAGTAATCAGTGAAAGCGGGCTGAAAGATTTGTGAATTCAGGGATTCCTGTCTGCCGACAGGCAGGAAAGGATTGAGGGATTTGTGAAGATAATTTTAACAAATGATGATGGCATATACTCTCCGGGTATTTTGACTCTAAAGAAGGAGCTGATGTCATTTGGTTCTGTTACGGTTGTTGCACCGGATGTGCAGAAAAGTGGTGTGGGGCATACGATAACCTTCAGTCATCCCTTGAGAGTGAGGGAGGTATCTGCAAATGGTGGTTTTATCGGTTATGGGATCGACGGTTCACCGGCAGATTGTGTAAAACTTGCGGTAAGAGAGATAATGAAGGAGAAGCCTGATCTGCTGGTATCCGGTATTAATATAGGCGCTAATGTTGGCATTAATGTATTATATTCAGGAACAGTTGCCGCGGCTATCGAAGGAGCTCTTTTAGGTATTCCTTCTGTGGCAATTTCTCTGGAGATTTCAGAGTCTTCACCCGATATCCATGGAGCGGCAGATATTGCAAAAGATATAGTAAGCCGTATAATCAATAAAGAATTACCAAGAGGGACTCTACTCAATGTAAATATTCCTCATATATCGAAGGATAAGATTAAGGGGATAAAGATTACTAAACAATTCTCCGGTGATTTTGATGAACACTATGACAGAAGGACTGATCCGCGTGGAGTGGCCTATTACTGGCTGGCAGGAACCGGCTGGCCGAAAATAGATGTAGTTGGTACCGATATGCATGCACTTAAAGACGGTTATATCTCCATAACCCCGCTCAGATACGATCTGACAGATAATGCTTTCCTTGAAGAGGTAGAGGCATGGGGGTGGGATAAATAATATGGCTGTTTCGTTTATATCGGTCTTGTATGTTAGTATTATGAATTAAAGTGGGGGCATTTCTTGTGATAAATCTTCTTTCTTGCTTTTGTCTCCGTTTCTCACAAACAATGGTAGTTTAATCATCTTTATCACATCTTTTACTAAAAGAACAAATCCTTTCAAGATCATTGTTACTTATTCCTATCTTTTCCCATTCACAATAGTCACCTATTGCAATACAAGGTGCGAGGAGAGGGCAAGTTCTTATTGTTGTTGACATTTAATTTTAATATCCTATAATTGCAAGTGCCTATTTTTCAATAGCTTCTGTACGATGGGACAGTTGGTTACTTTACAAAAAATGTACGTTTATTTAGATTGAGAAGTGAGTTCTTATGACAAATACCTGTGTTGTCGGATTGCAATGGGGAGACGAAGGCAAAGGGAAGATAATAGATATCCTGGCGAAGGATTATGACGTTATTGTCAGATATCAGGGCGGTGGTAATGCAGGTCACACACTTATCATTGATGACGAAAAATTTATATTTCATTTAATACCGTCTGGGATATTACATCAGGATAAGAAATGTGTAATAGGAAACGGGATTGTCTTTGATCCGTGTTTGTTCTTGGATGAAGTTGCGGGGGTTATCAGAGAGAAATATTAACGTGAACGGCAATTTATTTGTCAGCGATCGTGCACATGTTGTCTTTCCGTATCATAAGAAATTGGACTTGTTGATAGAAAAGCAGAAGGGCAATTCTATGATTGGTACGACCGGTCGTGGTATTGGGCCGTGTTATACTGACAAGATAGCACGAGACGGTATTAGGGTCGCTGAATTATTGCATAAAGAGCATTTTAAGGAGAAGCTGAAGAAAACAGTAGAAGAGAAAAACCGGTTATTCGTTGACTTGTATAAAGACGAACCTGTTTCATGGGAAGAAATTTATGAAGAGTATTGTGTGTATGCAGAAAAGATATCTCCCTTTGTATGCGATACTGTAGACTTGATGGCAAAGGCTATAGAGGACAATAAGAAGATTCTCTTCGAAGGTGCCCAGGGTGCATTACTAGACGTAGACTTTGGGACTTATCCTTATACTACTTCTTCTAATGCTTCAGCGGGTGGAGTGTCGCCAGGGATAGGGGTTTCTCCCAAGCAGATTCACGATATAATCGGGATAACGAAAGCATACGCAACCAGGGTTGGTAGCGGTCCTTTTCCAACGGAGATTGATGGTGAACAGGGAGAGCATATTCGTAAGAAAGGCGGTGAATTCGGGTCTACTACCGGCAGGCCAAGAAGATGCGGTTGGTTTGATGCTGTGGCTATACGTCATTCTGTAAGGATTAGCGGAGTAGACTCACTTATAGTGACTAAGCTGGATGTGCTTGATGACCAGGAAACTATTAGAATCTGTACTGGATATAAAAGTTACGAAAAAGTTTATAATAATTTTCCCGCAGATTTAGATGTGTTGGAGAATTGTGAGCCGGTTTATGAAGAAGTTTCCGGCTGGATGGAAGATACTTCTAATGTCAGGGATGTAAAAGACCTGCCCGGAAAGGCAATGGATTACATTAGAAAAATTGAGGAAATTATCGGACTCAAAGTAAAGATGGTCTCTGTTGGTCCCGAACGTTTACAGATTATCAGTATTTGAATAATGGTAAAAAAAAGAGATTACCAAATCATATAGCAATTATAATGGATGGAAACGGACGCTGGGCAAAGCGAAGGGGTTTTCTCAGAGTCAAAGGACACGAAGAAGGCGTTAATTCTGTCAGGGAAATAACAACTGAATGTGCTAAAAAACATATAGGACAATTAACACTATATGCATTCTCAAATGAGAATTGGAAACGTTCAAAGACGGAAGTAAACTTCTTGATGAGAATGTTGAAAAAGTTTTTAATCGCAGAGAGACCGACCATAAGAGATAATGATATCATACTCAAAACAATTGGACGGACAGAGGCCCTGCCGGAAGATGTTCAAAAGGAATTATTTATCAGCATGGAGGAAAGTAAGGATAATACAGGGATGATATTGTGTCTTGCGCTTAACTATGGAGGAAGGACTGAAATAGTAGATGCTGCAAAGGGACTGGCAAGGGATGTGAAGAAAGGTGTAGTTAAACTTAAAGATATTGATGACGATGCTTTTAAGGGCTACATGTACACGCCTAGTATGACTGATCCCGATTTGCTTATCAGGACAGGCGGTGAAATGCGCGTGAGTAATTTTCTGCTCTGGGAAGTGTCTTATGCCGAGTTGTGGTTTACGTCTGTCTATTGGCCTGAATTCAGAAAGAAGCACCTGGAGGATGCCTTAGGTGATTATGCTAAAAGGGAGAGAAGGTACGGCGGGTTAATCGAATGAGTGTGCTCAAGACAAGAATCATACTTGGCACAGCCATGCTGCTTGGGTTTTGCGGTATAGTATATTTTGATTATTCCTTTGATTCCGATAAAGGCCTTGGTTTTGTGGGCCTTCTTGCCGGTGGGTTATGTTTATTTGAATTTTACAATATAGTAGAAAAGAAAGGCTTTGCACCCTTCAAAGTGTCGGGTATTATATGTGGAGTGATTGTCTTTTCAGGACTCTGGTTATCGGCATATGAAGAGGGTTTGAAACCGATATATGCCTGCATATTTTTCCCCATTGTCTTCTGGTTGTTTTGTATTCAGGCTCTTAAGCGGGGTATTGATGATACGATTAAGAATATCTCAGTCACAGTTTTCGGGATAATCTATATATTTTTCTTTCTCTCATTTATAATGCTGATTCGGCATATGCCGAATGGATTAAGTGTTGTACTTATTGTGTTACTGATTACCAAAGGCGGTGACATAGGTGGATATCTTTTTGGCAGGAAATTCGGCAGGCACAAGTTTTCATCCTTTAGTCCGAATAAGACTATTGAAGGTGCATTGTTCGGTTTATTCAGCAGCCTGATGATAGCCATTGGACTGAATACCCTGCCGGGAATGAAGATTTTGCCTTTTTACATAATAATACCGTTTGGGCTAATAGTTGGAGCATCAGGAATATGTGGAGATTTAATAGAATCTATTATAAAAAGAGATATGGAGGTCAAGGATTCAAGCAGTGTAATCCCAGCTTTTGGAGGCTTACTTGATATATTAGATTCATTACTCATAAGCATACCTGTAGCTTATTATTTTTTAGTAATCATTGGATATTGATCCACGTTATAACATGAGTGAAGTATCAGATAACAGTACAATTGTTGAGAATAAGATACACCTGGAAAACGACCAGGAAGCTTCAATTTTGTTTGGCAATCACGATAAGAACCTCAGGATTATGAGAGATGTCTTTGGGGTTAAGATTGTTGCCAGAAATGGGATTTTAAAATATGAAGGTGAGTTTGATAGAGTTAAAAAGCTGACTGACGTTGTTAACAGCCTGTTAGAAATAATTAGAAGGACTGGCAAGCTGGATGAAGATGACATTGATATTGTTATTGCGGACATAGATAGGGGGATAGATCATTCAATACCAGAACGGTCAATTGAGGTATTTATAAAAGGGCAACCGGTAACACCCAAGACTGAGGGGCAGGCCAAATATGTTAATGCCATAAGTAATAATGATCTTGTATTTTGCATTGGTCCTGCCGGGACAGGAAAAACATACTTAGCTGTTTCACTGGCTCTTTCCACAATGAAGAGCGGTTATCTTAAAAAGATCGTTCTTGCCCGCCCTGCTGTAGAGGCGGGAGAGAGATTGGGCTTCCTGCCGGGTGATATTCAGGCAAAGGTAAATCCATATTTGCGGCCGTTGTATGATGCCCTGGCTGACATGATTGAGATTGGGCAGGTAAAGAAATATATTGAGAACGATTTAATAGAAATACTGCCCCTGGCTTTTATGAGGGGCAGAACACTTAATGATTCTTTTATAATACTGGATGAGGCACAGAATTGTACTGTAAAGCAAATGAAGACTTTCTTGACACGTTTTGGGTTAAGGACTAAAGTTGTGGTTACGGGTGATATAACCCAGGTTGATTTGCCAACTGGAGAGAAATCAGGACTCATAGACGTACAGGAAAGGTTAAAGGGTGTATCCGGGGTTGATTTTGTATACCTTACACGCAGTGACATTGTACGGCACCGGCTTGTCAGGGATATTGTCGATGCATACGATAATTAATAAGTGATGGTAGAGATAGCTAACTTACAAAAGCATTATGAGATTAAGAGTAGTAAGATTAAGCATGCGGTTAAGGAAGTGTTAAGCAAAGAGGGAAAGGATGCCAGGCTGAGTATTGCCCTTGTTGACAATAGCAAGATTAAAGAGCTTAATAAACAGTATTTTAACTCTGATGAAGTTACAGATGTGATATCTTTTCCATTAAGCAATAATAAAAAATTCATTAAGTGGAGAAGTTATTGTTTCAGTAGAGACTGCAGTAGATACAGCAGGCAAGAGAAACATAAGTGTTGAAGGTGAAATTGTCTTATATATTCTACATGGCATATTACACTTATTAGGATATGATGATGGCAACGAAGGAGATGCCAGGGTTATGCATGAAGAGGAATCAAAAATACTTAAGACCCTGGGTTATAATGTACCAAGAGTAGAAGATGGATTTTTGTAAAACACCTGCTATTACTTTAAGAAGGACGGATTATAAAGATTCCAGTCAGATAATAACATTCTATACACGAGATTTTGGCAAGATTCAGGCATTAGCCAAGGGATTAAAACGTTCTGTAAAGGGCATAAGTGGGGGTATAGATTTGTTGACGTATAACGATATAGTGTTTATTCAAAGAGCGAGTTCAACTTTGAATATATTAACCGAATGGGCGTTGCGTGATAATTTTCATTTACTGAGGAATAATTCAAAAAATACTATTCAGCTCTTTATATTCTTGAATTAGTGAGAGAGTTTACTGAAGAAAATGATAAGAACGAGCCTCTCTTTGATTTGTTTGAGAATACGCTCTGCGAGATAGCTGACAAAGGTGATCCTACTGTAAATACTATTGCATTCGAGGTGCAATTGCTTGCTTTGCTTGGATACCTTCCTCAAATGAGTTGTTGTGCCAGCTGTAAGGCGAAGGTGGACGCAAAACGACTTTCTTCTTTCAGCGCATCAGAAGGGGGTGTTCTTTGTACCGATTGTAGCAGGAAGATTAGAGAAAAAGTAAAGATTTCTGGAGGTTCTATAGCAACCATTAACTATTTGGCCGGAAAGAAGGTTCAAGATACAGGCCGTTTATCTATACAGTCGTCACTCCAAGTCGAGATCAGGAAACTGTTAATTTATTACTTATCGTTTATCTTAAATAAAAAACTTAAGATGTGGAGATATATATGAAAAAACTAATACTGGTGTTTTTTATTCTCGTTGCGTTCGTTTTTATTGTCGCAAAGGAGTCATATGCAAAATGGGTGTGGAGTAGTGAGACAAGCTGGATTGATCCTAAACAATTATCAAGAGAAACTACGGATCAGCAATTCAGGTATGCTGTTACACTATTGGTTAACAAAGAGTATATAAGTGCTGTTGGTATTTTTAAGGATATTATCAAGAAAATCCCGGATCAGAACTTGCAGATGAATCTCAGTTGAACATAGGTAAGGCATATTATCTGTTCGGTGATTATAAGAGTGCCTTCAAAGCGTATGAGTATATATTAGAACAGGATCCCGGCACCCGAAGGTTACACGAGATATTGAAGAGGGAGTTCCAGATTGGCGTTGCCCAGATGGAACGCGACGAAAATGGCGCTATCAAAGTATTTGAGCGGATAATAGAACGGAA
>CAXGMX010000076.1:0-9292 GCA_964010955.1 uncultured bacterium | reverse complement strand
CCACGTATCAACTTAATTTTGCCATATGGCCTTTTGGAAATGCCATATGCTCCTTTATATTTCTTGGTAAAAACACGTTCATCTGCTTTTTTCGTTTCCCCTGTATAACCCTTAAAAATTGATTGAGAATCATCCTGCTCTGCGCTTTTCTTTGTCTCCAGGATTCGTTGAGTCTCACGAACAATCTTTTCTTCACGCTTTTGCTTCTTCTTTTTTACTTGTTGTCCTTGTTGGGGCCTTTTTTTCGGGTTTTGTTCGAACTTCTACCGGTTTCTTTGGGGTACTATCCAACCTGTAATGTTTTTTTACTCTGCTTACCGGTTCGAGAAGGTCTCACGCTTGTTTTAGTTCTTTTACCGGCCTTTCCTCCCTGAGACAACTGCCTGAAAACTGCTTTTTCTTTTTCGGCCTCACGTGTCTTACCCAATTTACTGTAGGCCAGAGACAGCGAATAATGTACCTTGGCATAATCAGGATTTATATTGATAGCCCTTGTATAAACTTTGACGGCTTCATCATACTTCGCCTTGCAATAGTGTGTATTCCCTAAGCCATAAAGGGCATAGACATCATTGGGTTTTATTTTTATCGCCTCTTCAAATGACTTTCCCGCCTGGTCATATTTGCCCTGTTTATAAAACTCAATACCCTTATTATAATGTTTGGAGAAATCACCCGCTCCATATGATGGAGTCTCGCAGTATATTGTGAGAAAGAGTACAAAAAATATTTGTAGAAGTAGAAATTTCTTCATTCTATTACCTGAAAAAGGCTTATTAACTAATAACAATTTTAATTTACCAAACAAATAATTGGCTGTCAAGGTACAAACAGATCATCCGGTTTATAAGCAGAAAGCATCACCGCTCCCCGGACAAAAGACGCCCTGTCCCTGCACTCCTTAACAGCAGCATCCGGCAGTCCAATGACCACAGCTGAAGGCAGCTGTCCCTTTGTAACATATACCTCTATCTCCAGCAGATAAGCTTCAATCCCGTATGCTGCAACGCTCTTTACCTTTCCAAGTCCTGCCATTATAACCTTCCCTGGTTTTTTTAACGACTGTTCGTGTTTATTACAAGCCTATTTCTTCCATGTCAGTGGCAAAAAGATAAGTATAACGGTGTATATTTCAAGCCTGCCCAACAGCATGCAGAAAATCAATACCCATTTACAGGGATAAGCAATTTCACCATAATTTCTTGTAGCGCCTACATCGGCCAGGGCGGGACCAATGTTGTTCATCATCGACGCCACTGCACTGAATGATGTAATAACCTCTGTGCCAAAGACGGTCAGGATAAGAGAAAAGATACCAAACAGTCCAAGATGTATTACAATAAATCCTAATGTGTTTGTGATTATGTCTTCACTGACAGGTTTACCGCTGAGCTTAACATGCATTATGGCCCTTGGCCTGAGCAGGTGGACCATCTCCCTTACACTGGTCTTAAAAAGCAGCATTATTCTTGCTACCTTCATACCTCCGGCAGTCGAACCCGCACATCCGCCGATAAACATGAGAAGGACGAGGAAAAATCTGCAGAAATTCGGCCAGATATCAAAATCTGCGTTACAATAACCGGTACTGGTTGTTATGGAAACGGCCTGGAATGCGGCATATCTCAGTGCTCCGCCTACGCTTTCATATTCGTGATCTTTCACGCCCCCATTGTATGAGGACGATTCAGAGAAAAACAGTGCAAGTGTTACTAAACAAATAACACATAATATCAGGCACACAAAAAAGCGCAGTTCTGAATTAACGAGGACTTTCTTAATCCTCCCTGTAACCAACTGGTAATGAAGTATGTAATTACAGGCTGATATAAATATAAAAACCATAACAACAATCTCTATAAACTGGCTGTTAAAGGCCGCAATACTCTGGTTTTTTGTAGAAAATCCTCCGGTTGCTATCGTAGTAAAGGCATGGCAGACAGCATCAAAGAACTCCATGCCTCCAAACCAGAACAGGGGAATTACAATGGCGGTAAGTGAGATATATATAATCCACAATATTTTTGCCGTCTGAGCTATGCGCGGTTTTATCTTGTCCGTTGTAAGATCAGGGGCTTCGGCACTGAAGAGTTTGTGCCCTCCGACACCAATAGTTGGAAGAACTGCAACGAAAAACACAACGATACCCATTCCTCCGAGCCACTGTGACATGCTCCTCCAGAAAAGAATACCCTGCGGCAATGCCTCAATATCACTGAAAATAGTTGCACCTGTGGTAGTGAGCCCGCTCATTGATTCAAAGTAAGAATCACAAAAGTTATCACATGCCCCTGAAAGCCAGTAAGGCAAGGCTCCAAAGACGGCACAGAACACCCACCAGAATGCGACAATCGCCAAACCCTCTCTAATAGTAATGTTTTCATTTCTGGGTTTTAGGGAGAATTTTAGAACCAAACCGGTGATGCCTGACGCAATGATTGATATGACAAATGCCCATATCTCTTCCTTTGTTCCATAAAAGAGAGATACGCCAAATGGTATGAATAGTATACCGGAAAGAAGTATTATGAGATTTCCCAGGGTGTGCAACACTAAGGCTATGTTCATTTTGAAATTAATTAATTTTCAATCCCATTTAGTCCACCTTTTTTAAATGGGGGAATAGGGGGATTTATCTTTCATCACAAAATAAAATTTTCAGAACAGGGAGTTCTATTTTTTCGCTACTGAAAAGTGCTTGAACCCTTTCAATAGCTTCCGGCAGGGCAAACACGACAACACTTTCTCCGGGATGGATAATGTCAACGCCTTTTGGAAGAAGCATCGTACCATTTCTCACGATAGCGCCCAGGATAGACTTCTTGGGGAACTTGATCTTACCAAGCGGTTTCTTTACAATTTCAGAGCTGGATTCCGCGATTAATTCAATCGCCTCTGCCTCACTATCACCTAACTTGGCAATCGACAGTATCTGGCCTCTCCTTATATGCTGAAGTATAGAACCTGCGGTAACCAACCTTGGATTTACAACTACATCCACGTCGACTTGATTGATTATAGGCACAAGCGCCGGTTCATTTGTAAGCACAATAGCCTTCTTTGCACCATGTTTCTTTGCTAACAGGGATGTCAGCAGGTTAGCCTGCTCATCCTCGGAAAGGGCAATAAATATATCTGTATCCTCGATAGCAGCTTCTTTGAGTAAGTCTATTTCGGTAGCATCACCGTGTAAGACTACGGCATCTTTTAAATAAGCGGCAGCCATTTCTGCCTTATCCTTTTCAGGTTCAATCAACGTTACATCAATCGAACTGTTTTCAAGATTTCGCGCAAGCTGCAGACCGGTTCGGCTTGCCCGGTATATAATTATCTTTTCTACCTCGTCCGCCCTTCTATTAACCATTGGCAGAAAGTATGGTAATCCTGTTTTGGATATAAGTACGAAAATATTATCATCAGGTAATATTTCAGTACTGTGTGTGGGCGTAATCATCTCATCGCCACGTTGAATATATACTATTAAGAATGAATCTGTATACTCAATGTCTTCCAGCTCTGAAAAATTTCTACCCACAAGCGGAGCATCCTCAGGGACATGAAAACCTCTCAAAATAACATCACCTGCTGGAAAGTCAACGGCAAACGTTGCTCCCGGAGTCTCTATTATCTTAATAATCGAATCAACAATAATCTGATCCGGGTTTATCATATGATCAACACAAAATCCATTATGTTTAATTAATGAATCATTATCGGTAAATTCACTATTCCGAATCCTTGCAATTTTGATTTTCTTACCATTACCATATTGACTGGCAAGGATACAAACAACAATATTAATCTCATCACTGGTGGTTACGGCTAAGACCATCTGCGCCTCACGCACTCCTGCAGCTTCTAATACACTGGGAGAGCTGCCGTTACCGGCAAACACAGAAACATCCAGTTTTTCGTTAATCTTTCTGGCCAGTTCGGGATTATTATCAACTACAGATACGTCATGGCCTTCCGTTGATAGCTGTTTCGCAATGCTGTATCCTACAGCGCCTGCTCCAATTATGAGAACTTTCATATATAAATTTCCTTTTTAATTTTAAGATTCTGTACTCTGCGGCAACATAGTTTCCATACTCTTTCTTTTCAAATCGTCAAACCTGGATTTTAATTCAGGGCCTCCCATGGATGGAGCTTTCTTCTCAAAACCATCTATAAGCTCTCTTACTTTATCAAAGGCACCCTCTATAAAATAATTTTCGACAATTTTATATATCTCTTTCCACCACAAGTGATTATCTGTTGACAGATTCTCTGCCCATAATGAAAAATGACTTAACAATTTGTCATCTTGTTTCAACTCTTTCAGGCAATGCACAAGTTCATTCTTAATTTCAATATCATCATTAAAATGCAAGACAAGTTTTTCATATAATAAAATTGCTTTTTGACAATTATTAAGTGAGTAATATAGCTTTGCCAGCCTTATCTTGCTTTGCCACAGCGCATGATCATGCTCCGGTACATTTTCGTAATTATTAACTTGTTTTTCTAATATTTCTTTAGCTCTTTTGTAATCTTCGCCTGCATAAAAGGCGTTAACAATGCTATTAAGTAATTCAAAAGACTCACACTCTATCGATAGAAGCACATCAGAAGCCTTTTCTGCAACTCTACTATCTCCATCTTCGAGTAGCTTGATTAAAGGTTCAACAGCACTCTCATCTCCAATCTGCCCTAAGGCAGTTGCTGTAGACTCACGAACACGAGCACTCTCATCAGAAAGCAAGTTTATCAAATGCGAAACAGCTTTTTTGGCTCGTATTTTACCCAAAGTATCTGCAGCATACCATCTGATCCTTTCTTCCTCATCTTTTAAGGAATTAATCAATGGATCAATTGCCCTGTAGTCCTGAAACTTGCCGATGGCAACTATTGCAGATTCTTTTATTTTAGGGTCTTTATTCGAAAGTAAGTTTATTAATGGTTCTATAGCTTCTTCTACACTTAACTCCCCAAGGGCTTCTGCCACTGCACACACTACTATATTGGCTGGATCGCTTAAGGCAGATAATAAATCATAAACCACTTCCTTTTTACCATGTTTGCCCAGAGCCCTTGCGGCGCTTTCTCTAACCTTGATTTCTTTGTCTTGCAAGGCCGATACTAAATATTTCAGTTCAGACACATTGCCAATCTTTCCAAGAACATTTACTGCCATGATACGTATCTCCGGATCATCATCTGAAATCAGATCAACAAAGATCTTGATAACTTCCGGGCCTTTATGATTTGCCAACTCACCTGCAGCAAAAATCCTTACCTCTTGGTATTCACTTTTTATGGCATCAATTAATTGTGTGATGTCGTCTTTTTCCTTACTTGTTTTCAAGATTTCTATAGTCTTTTCGACTAATTCCATCTCTCAGCAGGATATTCTCTGCTTTAAGCTCCTTAAATCCTTCTTCCAGCTTATCGACAATATCTTCCAGCCACTGTTCCCTTGTTTTAACCTTATTTCTATCCCACCACTCCTGCCAAAAAGATTTTGCTTTACCGTTAGATTGTTTTGTAATCTCTACTAATGCGTCATGGGTTGCAATCCGTAAGTCATTGTTATCAGATTCCAGTAAACTGATTAACGGCTCCACTGCCTCGCGTGAGTGCGTCTTTGCCAAGGCACCTGTCGACAAGAATGCGGGATTCAATTGGTTTTCTAGTGTTTAAAAGTACGTCTATCATCCCTTTTATCGCCTTTTTTGTTCCTATGTTTCCCAATGCATCAGCAGAAGCAATTCTCATGGCCTCGTTTTCACTGGTAAGTAAATCAATCATACAATCTAATGACCTGTTGTCATCGCCAGCAAAACCAAACGCCTTAATCAGGGAAATACGGACATCATCATTTTCAGAATTTTTAAGAATATCAATAAGTGAATCGTCAACAGTGGGAATGTTAAGTCCCAATAATGAAATAATTGCAGAGGTGCGTATTGCGGGATCTTCTGAATACAAAAGTTTCATCCACTCATCAATCTTAATATTCAACTCAGGTGAAACATCCTGAGATGTCTTTTTGGCAAGCTTGACATCTCTGGCAGTAGCTTCTCTGTTTTCAATTGTTGATAGACAACTGTAAATTGATATATTTATTATAATGAAAGATAACCAATATTTTTTCATTCACTTATCTGCCGGGAGACCAACACTAATGTATTATTTCATTCTATAGAAAAGGTTGGTTTCAACCCGAAATTTTGTTTATTACTTAGTTTCTGTTGAAGAAGCTACTTACAGACTGCTCACAAATTTTATAGTATCAAAACTCCTTTTTAGCGTCAACACAAAACAGGTCTGGAAAGATTAACTTGAACATTTTCTTCATGATTGTTAATATGTTGAATCCAAGTCACTTATCAAAAATTCAATAAAAAATGAAAATAGTATCTTTTGGCGATATACATGAAGATTCAGGCAACTTAAGTCTGTTGAAAAATGAGTTAGAGAGTGCGGATCTTGTCATAGCCACCGGCGATTTGACTAATTATAATGGGAAAAAAGAGGCTGAAGAAGTAATCGAAGAAATAATGAAGTATAACGAGAATATATTAGCTCAACTGGGGAATCTGGATCAGCCGGAAGTTAATGATTATTAAATGAAAGGTATTAACTCATAGAATGGATTCATAAGAGATGATATAGGAATCTTTGGTGTAGGCGGGTCAAATCTGACACCTTTTAATACTCCTACTGAATTTAGTGAAGACGAGATTGAGGCTTTTTTACTGGAAGGCCTTGAAAAGGTAAAAGAAGCTAAATTTAAGATTATGGTGCCGCATTGTGACCACCAAAAGATACGAAGATTGATATGATTACGACCGGCGCCCATGTAGGGAGCCAAAGTGTTCGTGATTTTATTTTAAGACATAAACCAGACATTTCTTTAAGCGGTCACATCCACGAGGCAAGGGGAACAGATAAGCTGGAAGACACATTAATCTTAAACGCCGGTATGTTTCGTGAAGGCGGATATGTAGAAATTACTAAACAATCAGAAGGAATTTCTGCTGAGTTGAAGATACTGCCTTAGCTAAAAGAATGGAACATCCAAAATTACGACTAATAGACATATTTCCGATTGAAATGTCCGGGCAGCAGGCTGTATGCCTCAGGGACCCGTATAACACCAAGAACTCTTTTGTTCCCCGTGAAGTTTTCGACAACATTGTCTACTACTTTGACGGCAACCACTCCGTATCGGATATACAGAATATTTATACACAGAGACATGGTGAAAGTGATATTCAACAAACAATACATCAGGTAATAGAAGAACTGATAAGAATTTACTTTTAGATAATAATCGATCCAGAGATTTCATTAAAAAGACTGAAAGACGATTTCAGGAATTCAACTATGCGCAAGGAATCTCACGCCGGTACTGCTTACGAGGCAGACAGAGATAAATTAAAAGACCAGATAGACGGGTTTTTTACATCTGCTGATGGCCCCGGCAAACCATCATCATCCAATAAAACGGCAGGATTGAAGGGCGTAATAGCTCCACACATTGATATAGGATGCGGGGGGACGTGTTTCGCCTTGGCCTACAAAGAGATTGCCGAGTCGTCTGACGCCGAACTTTTTATTATACTTGGCATTGCACACACAGGCACCAGAAACCTTTTTGTACTGACGGATAAGACATTCGAAACACCATTTGGCAATGTAGAGACGGATAAAGAGTTTCTTGAAACCTTACATAAAAGGAACAAGACCGTATTATTTTGAAGACGAGTTTGTTCACAGAGACGAACACTCAATAGGATTTCAGCTGGTTTTCCTGCAATACCTGTATCACCAGAAAAGAAATTTCAGCATAGTCCCTATACTTTGTTCGTCCTTTGGTGAAGCGGATGGTGACAACAATAGTTCGAGACAGATTTCTCAATTTGAAGAATTTGTCTCTGCTCTTAAGAAAACAATTAAGGAGAGCAAGAAGAAAGTCTGTGTAATTGCCAGCGTAGATCTCGCACACGTGGGTTCCAGGTTTGGCGATCAAGAACTTCAGGATGAGGCGTATCTCAAGAGGTTACGTTCCGATGACACAGAAATGCTGAAATATGTAGAACTTTTAGATGCGGAGGGATTTCGCAATTCCATTCAGAAAGACCATAACAGCAGAAAAATATGCGGATATCCGGCAATTTATACCCTGCTCAATGTCATTGAGGCGTCAGAAGGCAAACTCCTGAAATATTCTCAGTATGCAGACCCAACCAACTCAACAGTATCATTCACCAGTATGGCCATTTTTATTTAATAATCTACACTCCTGAATCCATTGCGGCCTCTCATCCTTCGTCCTTCTTCTCTTGCCTCTCACTTTTTCATCCACAACTTTAGGCACTTATTTATACTTTAGTTCACTTTAAACTCTTGCCCGGTTATAAAAAGGTAAGTATAATTTCTTTGTGAAAAATATATTTAAGCTTATTCATAAAGACAAACAGTATAAACAGATAGCAGGTGATCTGGTATCAGGAAAGGACTGTCATGTTCAAGGATTATGGGGTTCGTCGGCTTCCTTTTTAATTGCCGGCCTTGCAAATGACGGGAAACTTTCCAGGAAGGGAGAAATACTCTTCGTAACATCAGGTATAGATGAGGCGGAAGAGATTTTTGAGGATATAAACGTTTTTCTCCCCGGCAGCGCTATCTTTTTTCCAGTCTCAGAGGATGCAATCTCTGCAGAGTTACAACCTGACAATAGCACTTATGTACAACAGATTAATGTTTTATATAAGCTGTTAACAAGTAATGGTAAATCTACTAACCGAATCATCATAACCCCAATCCAGTCGCTCTTACAACATCTACCGCCACCTGATGCGATAAGAAAAAAATATTCTTACAATCAGGACAGGACAGGAATACGGACAGGAATTTCTTGTAGACTGGCTGATAAACGGTGGTTTTGAACGAACGAGCATAGTTGAACTGCCCGGAGAATTCAGCTTGAGAGGAGGGATTATAGATGTCTTTCCATTTTCCTCCCTGCAAGAACATCAATCAGGTAACACTGTAAGTAGTGGCGCCGGTGAAATGCCTTACCGCATAGAGTTTTTCGGTGATGAGATTGACTCTATCCGCATGTTTAATGCAGAGACTCAATTGTCAGAGAGACAAGTAAAAGAGTGTAAAATACTAGGTGTACAGACTGAACAAATCAATACACCTGTTCATCCGAAAGAGAACAGGCGTAAAGGCAGGTACAGCTCTTTGATTGATTATATACCAGAAGATTCGTGGATTGTTTTTAAGGAATATAGAAATA
>CAXGMX010000075.1:0-9485 GCA_964010955.1 uncultured bacterium | reverse complement strand
ATTTATTACCTGTGTGTTCTCACCTGACATTGGTATTTCATTTCTAAGCAGCCTGGGCGTTCCCATTTCCACCTTCACCTGAGAAACATTGTTGTTTGAGACGGTTAGCTCTATTGCCTTCAATCCTGCAGATGTTTCAATCGTCATTCTATCGCTTCTCTTTAATCCCGATTCATATAAATATTTAGCTACGCACCTTATACCGTTACCACACATCTGTGCTTCGCTGCCATCTGCGTTAAAAATACGCATCCTGGCATCAGCAGAAGCCCGTGGGGGCATTATGAGTATTAAGCCGTCACTTCCAACACCAAAATGTCTGTCGCTTATTGCAATTGCCAGTTTTGACGGATTTGCTACGTTCTCTTCAAAACAGTTGACATATACATAGTCGTTTCCAATTCCCTGCATTTTGGTAAATTTCAAATAGCATTCCTTCCTGATAAAAACAGTATTATATAGTGTCTTTTAACGTACCGCTTCCTTTTTAGGTTTATTTTTCTTTATCATTAACTCTCTCGCCTTTTCCGGATCGATTGGAGGAACGTTCAGGACCCTTTGCATAGAGCCCGGTTGGGCCTTTGATACTATTACTTCTGCACTCGGCAAAGATTTCGCTTTACTGCTTCTTACCGTCAACTGTGCGGCAGTTTTCAAATTTTCATCATTAATTTCGCCCCTGATAATTGCTAACGGCCCGGGGATATCCTTTAATTCCAGCAGGAAATCATGGTCTGTCGCCAGATTTTCTATGGAGAGATTTTCCTCTTCTCTCCGGCTGACAACGACTTTGGTCTTGTCATCAAGTCGAAAATGTCTTCCTACCTTTAACAATTTAACATTGTTCAGGTTGGAGTCTCCGTGATTAAATGAGTCCTTAATCCTGTTGGCAAATTCAGGATCGGTGAGGAGGCAGCCTCCGGATGCGCACGGATAATCCGTCATCTGAAAAATATCAGCGAGTTGTATCTGGTCTTTTCGTGAACGGCCCTTTATCTCCAGCAATTCATCCCTGTTGACCAGGCCTGTCTTTTCAGGAATTGTTGGTTCAAGGTGCTTTGCGCAGAGGGGTCTTAATACAAGCCCTGTTAAGCCGGCCTCCTTGTCAATTGTCTTCATCGCCTCTTTTCTCTGTGACATAGGACGCTGACCAAGAACTTCACCCGTTATTATAAAGTCCGCTCCGATTTCCCTCATATATTCTCCTGCCGCCCTGAAAATATTTATTCGGCAATCAATACAGGGATTCATGTTTTTGCCATAACCGTGTTTAGGCTTCTTTACGATCTCCAGGAAACTGCGGGTTGTATTTATAACCTTAACCGGTATTCCGAGTTTTTCAGAAACCTTTACTGCTTCCAGTTTACAATTACCCTTAGATGTACAGAGGCAGAAAACCGTGGTAAAGTTCAGGGCAATAACATCGATTCCCTGTTTCTTAATTACGTGTATGGCCAGAGTACTGTCCAATCCTCCGGATAGTAATGCAAGTGCTGTTGTCATATCTGATTGTTTATATTAAAAAAGTTAAAGTAAGAAACCATGCTGGTTTAGAAAAACAATTTTATCAATAAAAGGTTTTGACACAAATATAAATCAGTGATAGACTCAACTTACTATCTTATCACACCCAATTCACGGTTCTATTTCGGTGGAAATCTAAAAATGGATAGACTGCCAATAGCTTCAGGAAGTTTTTATCCCGGAAATAAGGAAGAATTGGCAGGTGTACTCAAGGCGCTCATGGCTGATATCCCGGAAAAGCAGCGGGTGCTGGGCGCAATCTCTCCACATGCCGGTTATGTATATTCAGGCAACGTAATGGGAAGTGTTTTTTCAAGGATAGAGGTTCCTGATACTGTTGTGATATTAGCACCAAATCATACGGGAAGCGGAGCGCCTTATTCAATCTGGCCGGAAGGGCGCTGGATAACACCACTCGGAGAAACACCCACAGACGAAGAACTTGTCAATGAGATACAAAATTCGTGTGAATTGATTGAGAAAAATGAGACTGCCCATACAAACGAACATTCTGCTGAAGTTATACTACCATTCCTGCAATATAGCAATCCGCAGGTTAAGATTGCTGTTATCGTAATCAGGTCAAATAAATTTGAAGATTTGAGCACTGTTGGTAAATCTATTGGGGATGTTCTTAAAACAATAAGGCCTGGCGCCCTTGTTGTCGCCTCGTCTGATATGACCCACTATGAGTCTCAACAGTCTGCCAGTAAGAAGGATAAATCTGCAATAGCAGAAATAGTTGCTTTGAGGGAGGAGGGGCTTCACAGGGTCGTTCGGGAATTGGATGTTACCATGTGTGGGGCCAGCCCCGCAATCTCAATGCTGGTTTGTTCAAAACAGAGGTTTGCTACGAAGGCTGAATTAATCAGGTACGAAACCAGTGGAGATGTTACCGGTGATTACGACCATGTAGTCGGATACGCCGGAGTAATAGTCGAGTAGTGAACGAAAGGCTGCATATTAGAATTAACAAAATTCAAAATATCAAAACTCAAATAAACTTCAATGCCAAATGACCGAATATCAAAAAATTATTTTTGTATCGTTAGCCTTTTACGCTGAAGGAAGACTTGAGAAGGCACTATGCGAAGCTTTAGAGAATAATAGGGAAGAGCTAGAGTGAATTTAGGCAAATCTTTATCATTTTAGTATTCATATTATAGTATAATCCAATGCAAATTATTTTTCAGTTCCTGTATCGTATTGGCAACACTGTTCTTTTCGTTTTTAATTGACAATTATAGGATATAGGGTAGGATAAAATGTACTAATTGTTACACTATTATCAAATTTACTAAAGAGGATATTCATGACTGTACGTTATAAAGATTACGATTTAGATACTTCATCATCAAAATCAGGTGGTAGTGATGTCTGGATGACTTCTATTCATATCAACAAGCTTAGTTCCGATGGCTATCAAACACAACCATTTTATTGCAAAGAGGCTTTTGAAACCAAAGAAGAGGCAGAAGAATATTCAATAAATTTAGGCAAACAGATAGTTGATGGCGAACATCCTACTCTCAAACTTAAATTTTAGATATAGTCTTATCTTGACTTAAAATTATTCAATTGCAGTCTCTAAAAGGCGAATGATTGCCGGTTTTTCAATTCGTCTGGTTTTTGCAACGAAACCGTTTACATGTACGAAGGTCACATCATCTGCGTCTTTAATGCGCCTGAAGTCAACACGGGGGTGATCGGCAACCCTGCTAAGCGACCATCCACTTTCACGCGTATTCGCAACGACCACAACACCCGTTTTTTTACCTGTTTCTTTTAAATATGCTGCAATACTCAATTTTGGATCAGGTACATCCTCCATGAAGAAAAGCACTTTCAGGCCGTTAACTTCATCAAATTCCGCTTTTTCCCGAATGAGCTGAAGACGCTCTTTCATGTTTCTGATGTTTGTGACTATGTGAGTGCCTATTGCAGAGAGGAGCTTTACCAGTTCATTATCTGAGTCGAGTTTCTTTGCCTGTTCGAATCTGGTTAAGACAAATTCGTTTATCGGCCCATTCAGCAGGCCTTTCAGTAAAGTGGCACTGCAGTCAAGCTCTCCGGCAGTTTTAATCGCACCCAGAGTATCATCAAGAACAAGCACCTGAAACCAGACCGTTTCATCCAAATCATTCTTGAGATCAAAATGGTCAGCAATGAGGCTTAATGTACATTTCCTTGTACCTGCCGGAAATTGGTGATGATCAAAATTTCTGTTTTCAGGATCGTGAACCTCCCCCTGATCCAACACCCATACTGTAGGATCGGTAATTTCTTCAGGTTCCACAGGCCGGCGCTCTACGCATTTAATATCGTCGTCCATTGCCAGCACAATGCAGACGGAGATCAGATCGTCCATGTGAGGGCTACCGTAATGAGTTACTATTCTTGAAGACAAAACACACACTCCTCTATGTTATTTAATTGCTTTTATATCTACGCCTTCTTCTCTCTTAAAGCAGGGATTTGAATCGTTTGTCCCTGTTTACTTTGATAGTCACTTCTGACAGAAGGGATTGGAATATTTTTCCACTCCCACTGTAGTCATTGGGCCATGGGCAGGAAATACCAGGGTCTCCTCCGGCAAGGTAAAGATATGTTTGCGGATGCTCGTAATCTGACATTGTGTCGCTTTTGTTGAGCTTGTCCCGCCGACCGACCCGCAAAAAAGAGAATCACCCGTGAACACACAACCTGATCCATAAAACGAAATTCCATACGGGGTATGGCCCGGTGTGGAAAGTGCCTCAAATCTCAAATGCCCGATCTTCAGCATCTCACCACCCTGTAACTGATGTTTAGCGGCACGGACTTCTCCCTTACCGGCATAGCCCTGGACTGCGTAGCGGCTCTCAAACTCCGATACGCCTTCGGTATGATCCCAATGGCCATGTGTAAAAAAAGAGATGATTGAGCACGATCTGCCGCTCCTCGATAAATGCCTCTATTTCAGCACTAAAGCCGCCCGGGTCAATAAAAACCCCGATTCTGGTCTCGGGGTCAGCTACCAGAAAACCGTTGATTCCGTAGCTCCCCACGGTAAAACGCCTGAATATCAGATTGGTCATCATGATACTAAATAATTTTATGATTCAGATATGCCATTATAAAGTTGATGGAAAATACGCGGCCTAATCATAGCAAATCTCTTCCAGATTAGCCGCTTGATTGATATCGGTATCAATCCACTTCGTATCTATTAACCGGGCCTTATGAAATACCGCATCGTCGAGCGTACAACTCTCAAAACTACACCGAATAAAGGTTGCTGCCCTGAAGATAGCCTTTTGCAAACGGCATCCCACAAACTGAGTATCAATAAAGACTGAGGATGGGAAACGGACAAAAAAATAATCCTCCTGCTCAAACCGGCAGTCATGCCACCATGAACCACTAAAGGAGACCTCGCTTAAGCGGGATCCATGGAGCTTGCAGTCGTAAAAGGTAGATAAGCCAAAGGAACTCAGCTTTCCCACCGTCTTTTCAAACTTACACCCGGAAAAGTGGCTTGCGGTAAGAAAGGAATCCCGGACCTGTAAATTATTCCAATGACAATTCTGATAGTACCCCTTATCGCAAAGGACATTATCAATGGAAAAATCCTGCAAACGGGTATCCTGTGCTCGTAGATAACGGCAGCGTCCTTCCTGCAACTTGAAGGACCTAATCTTACTACCGATCAGGCACATGCTGGATAAATCCTCCTGCATTAAGTCCATGTCTGGGAGAGTTTCCTGAATAAATATCTTTCTTTTCTGGCCTGTTTCCATTTGATAAATCTTGAGTAGACTTGTGTTATAGGTTGACTGTACTCCTGAATTTGCTATAGAGAATTACAGCAACTTGTTTTCATACATTGCTTCCGGAAAAATAAATATCAGGATATATAAGGAAGACGGACGGACAGAAAAATCATCAGATTCTTCCGGTCCGAGTTTAGCGAATTGTCAGCATTTCCATTCTTTTCTTAAGACACTCATTCTCAGATAATTCCAGTATGAATTGCCAACCTTTACTACTTGTCTTAACGTACCTTCAAGGACAAAGCCTGCCTTTGTATAACACCTTATGGCGCTTTTATTGGAAACATATACTCCGAGACCCAGACGATGAAGCCCCAGACCACCGAATGCATATTGCATAGCCTGCTTGACCATGAACTTTCCAAGGTCTTTTTGGCGATAACGTGCTGATATAATGACACGCGAAAGCATTGCTGAGTTGTATCGTCGACGATGATCTGATATTTCACAATAGCCAACAATCTTTCCACGCTTTTCAAGGGCAAACGGATAGAGAGTGGGATGCTCCAGCCTTGCCGCCTTCAAATGCTCACGGAACTGCTTCTGCGTCAAGGGCCAGACGAAGGTTGCGCCTGCCCATTGAATCATGTCGGTTTCACTCTTTATCCATGAAAGGATTTCGCGTATGTGCTTTTGTTTGAATGGTACCAGTTCCATAGACCTCATTGTTGCTGACATTACTTTTTATGTTGCCGCAGTAAATAGTTATTCTTACTTTCTATTAGTTAAATGTCAAAATGAAATAACCTGAAAACTACTGACAAGTTTCACGCAAAGACACGAATTTCACAAATTGACACTAAGGTCATAGGCAAAATACTTTTCACCGTTGTTACACAGCCTAAAATAATCTACTGAATAAAAAGCATAAAAACTATCAAAATTGTATAAACATTAGAACGTCTCTTCATATTTCAATTCTCCTTTTGTATTAATCAGGCCTTTGATTCTTTTATAGATTCCGGGGATTTATTTTTAAGATAAAGATAAGCTATAGTTATGCCACCGATTATGAGTGCAATTATCAGAAGCCTGATCTCTACAGTGCGGATAGTTTGAAAAGCCTCTTTTTTGTCAATCTCAACCAGTAGCACCCAATCAACAGATCCAAAATTCAGTGGTGTGTATGCGCTTAGTACCGGAACACCTCGATAGTCATCTATAATTTGTGTACCGGTGTTTCCACTAAATGCATCCCTTGTCGCTTCTGTATCTACCTTTTTACTAAGTACTGTAGGCTTTTCAGAGAACCTTGAATTTGATCGCATAAAGCCGTCTGTACCTACCAGATACATTTCTCCTGTTTCTCCCAACCCTTTCCTGCGGCTCAACATGGCGTCTAAATGAGAGAAAGGGATTTCTGTTAATAACACACCCAACAGCACTTTATTGTCGTATAATGGCGAGGCTAAATAAGCAACAAAGTCGTTCTCGTCATGATGCCATGTATAATCACCAAAGGAAGTATCCACCATACCTTTCTTGAATATATGAGCAATCTTTAAGAGACGGTTGTTGGCCGTAAGTAAATTAATTCCGGTATACTCGTCTTCCTTTGCAGAAAATATCACATCACCATTTACGTTAACTAAAAAAATGTTTGTGTAGCCATAATTGGAAACGTAATGATTTATTAACGGCTGATAAATATCTGCAACTTCAGCATATTCGGTGCTCTTGATGCCGGAATTTTTAAAAGCCTGTGCAAAAAGAGAAAGAGCTTGTATCGTTATTGGGTTTCCTGCAAGGACGTTTACGTCACCAAACCTATCATGGAAATAATTTTCTATTTGATCAACTAAGAGTTCCCTGGTAGTAATCAGGTGATTAAAGGTTTCTTCTTTAATCGCTGATTTAAAAGCTGTGTAACTTATAATAGGAACGAATATTAAAAAAATAAGTAAAGCTATTCCAATTGTAAAAATTGTATTTTTGTTTTTATCATTCTGAAAAAATCCTTTTAAATTAAATAGGGACTGTTTTTGGATAGATATTTAAATGTGGTAAAAGTGATGGATTTAACCACGAAAGACACGAAAAATCACGAAAAAAACATAGTAATTTAGACACGAATTTCACGAATTTACACAGATTTTCCCGCCTGTCATGCCTGGGGCAGACCCGCTGCGGCGAGCCCGCCGTTTTGCTTAGCGGGTGCAGGGAATTTTATATCTTACTAACATTTTTACTTACACCTTACCTACTCCTACTTCCATCTTTTCACCTATATTTTAGTTTTCTCCTCCGAACTCCGAACTTTTCCACCACGAACTAATACAGCAACTTCGCCATGCGTATTTGTCTTGCAAAACAAAGACACTCTTTTATAATCACTATCAATAGGCAGTGCTTACGAAGTATTTTTAAGAAAAAGTGTTATAGAAATGACAGACGAACAATTGAATAGAAGAGAGCAGTCAAAGGTACCTGATTGGCTGATAAATAGTATTACCGAAGCATCTAAGAATGCACGTCAAATATATTACATCTATATTGGGTTTTGGCTTATTGGGTACTCACAATAGTTAGCACTTCTGACCGTCAAATTATTCTTGATAATAAAGTCAGTCTTCCAATTATAAAACTTCAGATCCCCCTGGATGGTTTCTTTATCGCAGGCCCGCTAATAGCAATGTTTGCTTTTATTTATCTTCAATTATATTTGCAGAGGTTAAAAGGTTTAATTGCGGAACTTCGTACTAATAGTGATTTAATAGAACATGGACGTCTTTATCCAAAGATGCTGAATATAACTAAAGAGTCTGAATCTGAACCGGGTATTGTAGGCGCAGTGCGAAAAATATTTGTTAGTTTCTCTCTCTGGTGGCTGCTGCCTATTGTTTTAATCCTTAATTCTCTTTGGTTTGTCAAAAAACACGACCCTATATTGTCTTACATTGTAGGGATAATGCCGATTCTGGGTGTTGTCATAGTCTATTATTTCTGGAGCTTTTATAGTGATATCCGTGAAAAGTATAAAAGTATAAATAATCGTCTGTGGAGATATTTAAGAGGAAACAGCGGTAAGGTTTGTTTGTCTTTTTGTATGACATTATACAGCGTGTTTCTCCTTTATTTTTTTGTGCCTTTATCAAATGAAGGTAAAGGTTTGAGCGTGGATTTAAACAATCAGAAATTAATTTTCAAACCGGCAGACGATTATAAGGGCCTTCACTGGGTAAACCTGAAAAATGCTCACCTGGAAGGAGCAGACCTTGTTGCCTCTGTCTTAAAGAGAGCCAACCTCGAAGGGGCCAATCTTCAGAAAGCTGATCTTCAGGAAGCCAACCTTGAAGGCGCTAACCTCGAAGGAGCAATCCTTGATAGAGCTAACCTTCAAGGAGCCAACCTTAAGGGAGCCACTTTTTGATATAGATAGCCTGCAAAGAGCCAGTAACTGGGCACTGGCATACTATAGCGGTGACGCCCTCAGCATGCTTGGATTACCGGTAATGCACAATGAATTAATCCAGAAAAGTAATCTAAAAGGATATAACCTTGTTGGAGCCAACCTCAGGAAAGCCAACCTCTGGGAAACCAACCTTTCAAAGACCAACCTGGAGGTTGCTAATCTTGTGGGGGCGAATCTTGAGGGAGCCAATTTTGAGGGGGCCAATCTTCAGGGAGCTATTTTTGACATAAATAGTATTAAAAGTGCAAACAACTGGGTATTAGCGTACTATAATGACGAGCACCTCAGCAAGCTTGGACTGCCTGCGATGCACAACAAATTAATCCGGGAAAAAAATCTAAAGAGATATGACCTTGAGGGAGTAAGTCTTCAGGAAGCCAACTTTTGGAAAACTAACCTTCAGGAAGCTAACCTTAAGAACGCTAATCTTGAGGGAGCGAACCTTGGGAGAGCCCACCTTCATAGCGCCAGGCTTGAGAGTGCCAACCTTGAAGGTGCCAACCTCCAGGAAGCCAACCTTGAGGGTGCCACCCTTCAGAAAGCCAATCTCTATAGAGCTAACCTTCAGGATGCAACTCTTTTCCTAACCGGCTTTTTGGAAGCCCGCCTCGAAGAGGCCAACCTTGGGATGGCTAATCTTGAAGGGAGTAATCTTGAAAAATCCAATCTTCAGGGAGCCAATCTTTGGAAAGCGAACCTTACGAAAGCCAACTTTGAGGTTGCTAATCTCAAGGGGG
>CAXGMX010000074.1:0-9539 GCA_964010955.1 uncultured bacterium | reverse complement strand
CAAGGTAAATACAGCTTTGCAATTAATGAGTTTAAGAAAGGCCATAGAACAGAAAGCCGGGTTACATTAAGCGCACACAATAATCTAAGGTCAGGCATATATAAATGTAGGCTTAGCACGATAAAGCAATGGAACAATATGATATTGTCAAGTAAACTTACGAACAAAAACAGATAAGTAAAAACAACCTTCTAGAATATAGTTAAAGATCTGTATTAAACCATTCCCTTACTCTTAAAAAACTACCATGCCTGAAAAAGGCCTTCTGGAAGCTACAAAAATATAACGGCATCTTCAGAGAAAATTAAATATCTTAATCGAAAGGAATACGGCAAGGTCTAAAGTGAATGTATATGAGGCTACAATAAAGAGACGTACTATCCGGCGGTTTAAACAAAAACCAATCCCGTTCGAAACCCTGAAGAAACTTGTTAATGCGGGAAGACTGGCTCCTTCCAGTGCCAATTTACAGCCAATCGAATATATAGTCATAGACGGCTCTGATCATGTTGAGAAGGTATTCGAAACACTGAAATGGGCCGGATATATTTCTCCGGCTGGAAACCCCCCGGCGGGGGAGAGGCCGGTAGCTTATATCATAGTACTTGCTAATAAAAAGAAGAATCCCGGTAACTGCGAAAGAGATGCTGCCGCGGCTATTGAGAATATGATACTAGTTGCCATGGAGGAAGGTATTGGAAGCTGTTGGTTGGGATCCATAGACATTAATAAGCTGACAGACATCCTTGAACTTCCCGAACATATCAAGATAGATTCTGTCCTTGCACTTGGATATAGTAACGAATCTCCACAAATAGAGGAAATAAAGGACTCAGTTAAATATTGGAAGGACGAAACAGGTACACTTCATGTACCTAAAAGAAAGATTGACGATATACTGTTTTATAACAAATATTCCGAAGGTTGATTTATTCTCTCAATAGATAATATACCTGAAGTCAGGAAAAGCAGAGCACATGCAAAGAGCATTCTCAACGATATTATTTGTAATTATTTTAATAACATTATTTACAGGGAATCTAAGGTCTCTATCCTCAAATTCTGAGGTAAAAGATATGAAACATAAATCCGCAAACAGCGATATTAAGAAGAACCTTAACAGGCTTATACACGAAAAGAGCCCTTATTTACTACAGCATGCAGAGAACCCCGTAGATTGGTATGCCTGGGGACCGGAGGCTTTTGAGAAAGCCAGAAAAGAAAATAAACCTATTTTTCTTTCCATTGGTTATTCGACATGTCATTGGTGCCACGTAATGGCACATGAGTCTTTCGAGAATCCTGAGGTTGCCAGACTGATGAATGAGGTATTTGTCTGCATCAAGGTCGACAGAGAAGAACGCCCGGACATAGACAATATTTATATGCGTGTCTGTCAAATGATGACTGGCAGCGGCGGGTGGCCGCTTACTATACTCATGACACCTGATAAGAAACCATTTTTCGCAGGTACATATATCCCCAGGGAAAGTCACCACGGACGGCTAGGTATGCTGGATTTGGTACCACGCATCAAAGAGGTCTGGGACACACAACACGCCGATATCCTGAAATTTGCTGATCAGAGAACGGCCAGTCTTAATCAGCTTTCTCAGGGCTCCACAGGGGATGAACTTGACAAGTCAACCTTAAAGACGGCGTATGAACAACTCTCCAGTCGATTCAGTGAACAGTACGGTGGTTTTGGCAATGCACCAAAATTCCCAAGCCCTCAGAACCTTCTATTTTTACTACGCTACTGGCAGAGTACGAATGACGAGAAGGCCCTGAGGATGGTGGTAAAAACCCTTCAATCCATGCAGGAGGGTGGTATATATGATCACATCGGATTTGGTTTCCATAGATATTCTACAGATTCCCATTGGCTCGTCCCGCACTTTGAAAAGATGCTTTATGATCAGGCCATGCTGGCAATGGCGTATACAGAGGCATATCAGGCGACAGGAAAGAAAGAATTAAGAGAGACCGCAAAGGAAATCTTTACTTACGTCCTGAGAGACATGACAGACCCGAAGGGAGGATTTTACTCCGCCGAGGATGCTGACAGCGAAGGTGTGGAAGGAAAGTTTTATGTCTGGACGGAAGATGAGATTCGCAAAGTCCTGAAAGGTGAGGAGGCAGACCTGATTATAAATGTGTTTAACGTTAAGAAATCAGGGAATTTCAGAGATGAAGCGTCCGGGGAGAACACAGGTGCTAATATCCTGCATCTTGAAAAAACCCTTACGGAGGTTGCCTTTAAGAATAAGACATCTGTGGATGAACTCAAAGAGCGTGTAGAAACCGCCAGACAGAAATTATTCACTGTCCGCAATAAAAGAATCCATCCGCACAAGGATGACAAAATATTAACAGACTGGAATGGGTTAATGATAGCCGCTCTGGCAAAAGGGGCTCAGGTCTGCAACGAGCCAGAGTATGCGAATGCGGCAAAGCGTGCAGCGGATTTCATCCTTACGGACATGCACAGGCCGGATGGAAGAATCCTTCACCGTTACCGGGATGGACATGCTGCAATACTTGCCAATGTAGATGATTACGCCTTCCTGATCTGGGGATTACTGGAACTCTATGAAACAATCTTTGACGTACATTACCTCCAGACAGCACTTAACCTGAACAATGAAATGATAAAACATTTCTGGGATGAACAAGACGGCGGTTTTTATTTACCGCAGATGATGCGGAAGAACTGATAGTCCGGCAGAAAGAGATTTATGATGGCGCCATACCTTCCGGAAATTCAGTAGCAGTCTTAAACTTACTCAGGCTGTCGCGAATCACTGCAGACTCTGATCTTGAAGATAAGGCAAATAAGATAATGCTTGCCTTTTCCGAAGATGTGAAGAGTGTACCTTCCGGTTATACACAGATGATGGTTGGTCTCGATTTTGGAATAGGCCCTTCTTATGAGATTGTAATAGTTGGCAACCCACAGGCAAAGGACACTAAGGAAATGCTTAACTCCCTCAGGAAACACTTTATACCCAACAAGGTCGTACTCTTAAGGCCATCTGATCAGGAAGAACCGGATATTATCCGCCTTGCCAAATTTACAGAATATCAATCAAGCTTCGACGGCAAAGCCACTGCATATGTATGTCTTGACTACGCATGCAAGATGCCGACAACAGATACTGAAGAAATGCTTAAACTGCTCAATGTATCTTCGGAGTGAAAAGTTCGGAGTTAGGTGAATTGTCAACTATGTAGAAAAAGTAAATAAAATGAAACTTGAAGGAATTATCCCGCCTGTTACGACTCCTTTTGATGATAATGGTTGCATAGAACATAACCATCTCTCTGAAAATATTGAAAGATGGAATGAGACTGAGATTTCAGGCTATCTGATATTAGGTTCTAACAGTGAACCTGTTTTCTTAAACGAAGAAGAGCAGCTTGAGATCGTCAACACAACGAGAAAGGCAATTCCATCGTCTAAGAGAATGCTTGTTGGAACAGGTTTAGAATCCACTAAAGGTACCATAGAATTCACAATAAAAGCTGCCGATTGCGGCGCTGACGTTGCCGTTGTTATCACGCCAAACTTTTTCAGAAATGATATGTCTCATGAAGCATTCCTGAAACATTATCTAAAGGTGGCAGATAATTCTCCAATTCCCGTACTGCTTTATAATGCATCTCCGTTTACAGAAGTTAATTTAGAAGCTAAGACTGCAGCTGCACTCTCATCACACGAAAATATAATCGGGATTAAGGACAGCTCCGGAAACATTAAACAGTTTTCTGAAATTATTAATTTGACAAAAGATGAAAAATTCAGTGTTCTAACAGGCAGCAGTATAGTTCTTTATCCGTCCCTGTGCATTGGTGTCGCCGGAGGTATTATGGCAATTGCCTGTGTATTGCCTGGAAAATGCACGGACATGATAAGACTGTACAAAGATGGTAATCACACGGAAGCAAAGGCATTACAGATGCGGCTTATTGAACCAACTATTGCCATAACATCCAAGTATGGTATCCCGGGGCTAAAGGCAGCTATGGATTTATTCGGGTATCACGGAGGAGGTTCAAGATTACCACTCCTACCGATTACTGATGCAGAAATAAAAGAGATAAAAGATATCTTTAAAAATGCAGGTTTTCTATGAAGAAAAACACTTTTGATGACAATTATTACATGAGAATGGCAATCCGTCTGGCCGGGAAAGGTATTGGCAAGACCAGCCCGAATCCCATGGTCGGTGCCGTAATTGTAAAGGATGGAAAGATCATCGGCCGGGGCTATCACAAAAAATGTGGTGATTACCATGCCGAGATAAATGCCATAAATAATGTTAAAGGCAGCATCAGGGGTTCAACTCTTTACATTAACTTAGAACCGTGTAGTCACTATGGACGAACTCCTCCCTGTGTTGACACATTAATCAAGAAGGGCTTGAAAAGGGTAGTTGTCGGCACACCTGACCCTAACCCTGAAGTAAATGGTAAAGGTATTAAAATCCTCAGATCAAAAGGTATAAAGGTTGATGTTGGGATACTTGACACTGAATGCAGACAGTTAAATGAGCACTATTTTAAATTTATCAAATCGGGGATTCCTTACGTAACCGTAAAGTATGCACAGACACTGGACGGACGGATTGCAACAAAGACCGGAGATTCACAATGGATAAGCTCTGAAGCATCGCGCAAATATGTTCACTTCCTACGCAGCACAAATGACGGAATTATGGTTGGCGCAGGAACTGTTACTGCCGACAATCCACAATTAACGGTTAGACATGTAAAGGGAAAGAATCCCTTGCGTATAATAGTTGACAGTAAACTTTGTATACCCATCAAGTCATCTGTCCTGACAGATGACAATCCACACCAGACAATAATTGCCACCACATCTAACGCCCCTTCCAGAAAGATAACAGCAATCAAGAAGTTGGGAGTGGAAGTATTGGTAGTGAAAAAAGAGAGGAATGGCAAGGTCAGTTTCTCAAGCCTCTTAAAAGAACTTGGCAAGAGAGAGATTATGTCCGTACTGGTAGAGGGTGGCTCTGGAATGATCACCGCTCTACTTAAAGTAAATCTCGTAGACAAGATGATAATACCAATATCACCCAGGATCCTGGGAAAAGGTCTGGAAGCAATAGGCGACCTCAATATAAACAAAATAAGGAACGCTATTAAATTCTCATCATTTAAGACGATGAAAAAGGGTGATGACCTTATCTTTGAAGGCACAATATTAAAGGATGCCTAGCCATCATATTGTTTGAGAGGCGTTGCTTGCGTTTATTTGGAAATTGTTATAGGAACTGCCCTTTCGTGTCTCACACGCGCTTTAATATCCATAACCAGACTGAAAACTGCAGGGATCAGGAGCAGCGTAAAGATAGTAGACACTATAAGACCACCTAATACCACACTGCCAAGGCCGCGATAAAGTTCACTCCCTGCCCCCGGGAATACAACTAACGGCAGCATGGCAAATACAGTTGTCGCTACACTCATAAAAATTGGCCGGATACGTGTCCTCACGCTCTCTATAAGTGCCAGACGGGATTCCATCCCGTCCCGCATGTTATTAAGAGTCTGATGCACAATCAGGATAGCATTGTTTATCACAGTCCCTATTAATATAACAAAACCCAGCATGGTAAGTACATCCATAGCCTGTAACGTAAACAGGTTCAAGAATGCAAGCCCCGCAAAACCTCCAACAGCGGCTAAAGGGACGCTGAACATTATTACTATTGGATATAAGAATGACTCAAAGAGTGCGGCCATTAATAGATATGAAATCCCAATAGCCAGGATAAAGTTCCATTGCAATGACTCGCGCGCCTCTTGAAGCTTGTCAGCTGTACCTGCAAGATTGGCCTTATAAAGACCTCCCAGTAAACCTTTCTTCATCATCGGTTTAATTATCTGCATATCTATTGTGTCAAGTGCTCTTTCCAGCGGCATTGTGCGTGGAGGTATTACCTGAATTATGATAGAACGCTCCCTTTCAATATGATCTATCTCTTCCGGACCTACACCCAATTGTATATCTGCCACGGTACTTAAAGGTACATAGTCACCTGATGGCGTATAAATGAATATATGCTCCAGGTCCTGAGTTCGTTCAATATATTTGCTCTGACCAAAGACTACAAGGTCTATTTTATCTCCCTGATGCCAGTAATCACCGGCATAAGCTCCATCTACAAGAGCATCAGTAATATATCCTATGTCAGCGGCTGTTAATCCCAGCTCGGTCGCATGTTCCAATAGTGGCCTGACCTGCAATTCGGGGCTCCCAAGCTCAAGGCTGGGTTTAGGCATAGCCTGTGTACCCGGAGGAAATACCTGTCCTACCTGGCCAAACACCTGAGCACCACAATATACCAGACGATTCAAATCAGGCCCTGTAAGTTCAATGTCTATTGTACGGCCACCACTTAAAGCCCGCTCAAACAGACTTGCCTGCTGAACTATAGTAATCATTCCCGGAATCTTACCACACACCCGCCTGAGAACAGGGAGAAGTTCTGCAACCCTTTCAGGTTCAGCCGACAACATCCCCATAAAGATAGACCTCCCGCGAGACACATAAAATCCATGCTTAATGGGAGGCCCGTCCAGCATCTCTGCCTCTTTGGTACCTGCCTTGGCATGCCAGTAAGGGCTCAGTTCCTTTTCCAAAACCAGCCCGATAGCCCTTTGTTCTTCCAGACTATATCCGGGTGGAGGAAGCATAATGGCCAGAATCATATTGCGATTGCCTTCCGGCAAATACTCCATTTCAGGAATCATACACCAGGTAAGAAGAATTGATATAAATATCAATGCAAAAATTGTCGCTAAACGCCTTTTTAATGTATTAGTTAAATAATCTACAATTTCTACAATCTTATCAGTTAAATTACGCCCAAACGAAACCAGTCGACGACTACTGCTTAAGAAAACCTCATTACCGGTATTCTCACTTTTCTTCCTTCCGGAGAGGACCCTGGCAGCTGCAGTTGGTATTACCGTAATGGCAACGATGAGTGACAGGCCTACGGCAAAACTTATTGCCAATGCTATATCCCTGAATAATTGCCCAACCTCCTGTTCAACGAGGATTACCGGAATAAAGACTCCTATGGTGGTCAGTGTGGAAGCTAATACCGCACCCCATACTTCAGTAGTTCCTTTGTAAGCGGCCTCAAATGGACTCTCTCCGGATTCCCAGTGGCGATAAATATTTTCCAAGACGACGATAGCGCTGTCAACCACCATCCCGACAGCAAAAGCTATCCCTGCCAGACTAACTACATTAAGCGAACGTCCCAGAAGTGTAATCATAAGAAACGTGCCTATAGCACTGATAGGTATAGCCAGGCCGATTACAAGTGTGCTTCGCCAGCTTCTAAGGAATAGTAAGAGCACCATGACCGCAAGAAGGCCGCCAACTACAACATTTTGCCGAACCAGGCCTATTGATGATTTTATATAGTCAGTCTCATCATAAACCTGTTCTAGCTGCAGGCCTCTGTCTTTCAATAAATTTTCATTTAATTCACGGCATGCCTCTCTTATACCTGCCATAACCGTCAGGACATTAGCTCCAACCTCCCTCTGTGCATTTACGGCAATGGAGGGCTCATTTCTTTGCCTGACAAATGCCTGGAGTTTTTTGTATCCAAGCCTCACTTCGGCTATATCCCTGACATAAACCGGAATATCATCCCGTTTTGTAATGACCAGATTCTCTATTTCTTCAACTGACTTAAACTGCCCTAAAGTTCTCACTATAAATCTATTTTTACCCTCATCCATATCTCCACCGCTTATATTTGTGTTGGTAGAAATGAGAGCCTTGCGTACGTCTAAGATTGTCAGCTGGCTACTTGCCAAAGCATGCGGGTCTATGATAACCTGCATCTCTCTCTCAGCCCCTCCATAGATATTACTGTTAGCAACTCCCGGCACCCTCTCAAACCTTGCCTCAATATGATCTTCCGCGAAATCTCGCAACTCATTAATTTCAATATTGTTTCCCGGAAGTGTTCGTAACGTAAACCATGCAATAGGTCTTTCGCCGGTATTCACGGTACTTATAACCGGCTCGTCAACATTCTCCGGATACTCCTGTACCTGTTCCAGTTTATTAGCAACATCCAGAAGGGCAGTACTTTTATCTGTCCCAACCTGAAATTCCAGTAATATCTCCCCACGGCTGTTGAAGCTCTTCGAGGTTAATTTTCTGAGGTTTTCAACACTCTTCAGCATTTCCTCCTGTTCATGGATTATCTCCTGTTCAACTTCTTCCGGACTGGCCCCAATCCAGCGGGTTTCTACTGTTATCTGTGGTTTCTCAACGTCAGGAACAAGCTGAATGGGAATACGAAACAATGCGAGAAGGCCAAAGAGTAATACAAATATCGACCCTACTGCAACTTTAACAGGATTGTTTGTTGAATATTCTATAATCTTCATAGATTTAATAGGGCACCGATTCTCACAGATACTTACAGATAAAAACTTTTCTAAATCGTAATGCTGAAATCTTCAATCGTCGATCTCATCAGGATCCATCCTTCCGGTTATCTGGATGTCCTGTCCATTACGCAAACGTTCATTGCCCCTTACAATCACATCAATCCCCGGATTTACAGCGCCAATAATCTGGATTAAATTTTTGTGGGCAATACCGGTCTTAACCAGGACTTCTGCAACCTTTCCATCTACTGCCAGATAAATAAACTCCATGCCACCACGCCTTACTATACCATCCTTCAAGATCATTGTTGCTGATAATAAAGAACCTGTTTCAAAGGTTGCCTCTGCAAACATACCACTTTTAATTGTATCGTCTTTATTATCTATTTTGACATAAACAGGAAATGTTCTGGCACGTTTGTCTGCCTGAGATACTATGTGAACAATATGACCGGTTCTTTTTATACTCCCCAGTGCCGGAAAGCCGACTTCACTCTCATCACCCACCTTCATATACTGAATGTATTTCTCCGGAACAGGAACTCTTACCTTCACATAGTCCAATTGCAACATGGAAACAACGCTGTCTCCCTTTTTAAGCCATTGACCTACCTCAGTATATTCTTCAGTAATCCTCCCATCAAATGGCGCCTTAATCGTACACTTTCCAATGTCATTTTCAACGCCTTCTACATTTGCTTCTTGTGCGATTAACTTAGTCTCAAACTCATCTAATTCCGAATGGGAAATTGCATCACCTTCATAGAGTTCCTTCGCACGCTCATATTGTATAAAGGCGAGATGCTTATCTGCCTTCGCACCTTTAAGCCGTATTTTCAGGGATGTTGTATTGAGTTCTGCCAATACCTGCCCCTTTTTAACATAATCACCTCTTTTAACAGGAAATTCAACTACCAACCCCTCTATTGAACAAGCAACAATACTCTCCCTGAGCGGAAAGACAGTTCCTACCATTTAACCGGCTTACGCACATCCATTTCAATGATGCGTGAAACAACAACAGGCGCTTTGTAGCATTTGTTCCTGTGCCAGACTCCTGTCACATAGAAAGAACAATGTAATTGTGT
>CAXGMX010000073.1:0-9550 GCA_964010955.1 uncultured bacterium | reverse complement strand
CTTTGGTAAGTCGTTCTTCTAATACTTTCGTGGGTTTGGTTTGTACTTTTAGCCCTATCTTAATCGTTACTAACTCTCTAAAGACACTCATTTGACATCAGAACACTTCACACGAATCCAGTACGGCATTTCTTTCCTTTGGCAATTCTCTGTCATATAGAAAAGTATGCCCTGAATATGGGAATATATGCTGAAAGAAAGCTGACAAACAGTTCTTTTATAATGCGGTCATTACCAAGGGATTTTATGTATGCCTGGCCCAGGTTCTGGATCCAACCCTTCAATTCTCTTTCACATACAAGTCGTAGATCTGATTTTTCAATCTTGATACCGTTAAGAACATCGTCACCATACACGAGTTCATTAATTGTTTGCATATTTAGAAATTGAATAGGGAATACCTCAAGTGAAGACTGTATGTAATCATTAGTTACTATTATCGGAGCCCTGATTCTTCTCTTGCCGTATTTTTTGCCGATTGGTGCTATGAAATCAAAGATATCAAGGTTCTTCTCTTTTAACACTATAAGTGAGTCGACGTCAGATTCCTTTGCGTCAAAGTCACTCGTAACAGCACTGCCAATTATGTATATGGAATTGATTTGACTCTCAAAAGAGGGAAGTATTTCATTAAAGAACGGTTCCATCCGATCTTTTACCTGTGTATTCAAATTAGATAGGTTTAAATTTGCCATAAAATATTTCCTTTGCTTGTGATTTATTTAAATTTTATACTAGACGATGATTTTACAAAAAGTCATCACAGAATACAAGTTAAATGTATAACGTAACTTACTAAGGATACCACTGGTCATATTTTTAGAAAACAGCAGAATAAGCAACCTAATACAATGTATAAAGTTTTGACTATAGCAGGTTCGGATTCGTGTTGCGGGGCAGGTGTGCAGGCTGATCTGAAAACCATAAATAAACTCGATGCCTACGGTATATGTGCAGTTACAGCCATTACTGTACAGAACACCCTCGGAGTAAGCTCTGTTTTAGCCGTTCCGGCTTCAATTGTAGGCCAGCAGATAGATGCGGTTGTTACAGATATAGGAACAGATACGGTGAAGACAGGGATGCTTGTGAGCAAGGAGGTTGTTGAGATAGTATGTGAAATGGTCAAAAAGCATAAACTCCAAAAGGTAGTAGTTGATCCGGTAATCAAGTCTCATAAAGGCGAAAGGCTTTTATCTCCGGAAGGCGTTAATAAATTCCGTTCTGACTTGATTCCATTATCCTGTCTGGTAACGCCAAATATCCCGGAAGCGGAAGTCCTGTCAGATCGTAAGATCAATAATCTCTCTGATATTAAAGATGCAGCCAGCGCAATACATGGACAGGGAGCTGAGAATGTATTGATAAAGGGTGGGCACATCATGAGCCAGGAAGATGGCAGAGATGACACTTCGGACAGAGAGGTTGTTGATGTTTTCTATGATGGGAAATCGTTTCAAGATTTCAGGGATGAGCGTTTAAATACCGGAAATGTTCACGGTACAGGATGCATATATTCTGCAGCCATAGCCACCGAACTGGCAAAAGGAAACGACATGGTTAGCTCAATCACAATTGCGAGGGAATTCATAATAAACATAATAATGGGATCGATAGCCCTGGGAAAAGGTTACAGGTTAGCTCGCTTTGCACCTCGGACCGGGGAGGGAGACTACTGACTTGTTAAATATTTTTCCCTTTGAAAAAGTATCAATAACTGTTACTATCACTGCATCAAATAGATTTTTTACCTACGCTATAAAGGAATAAAATTATAACATGCATAAGATAGCAACGATTCCCGGTGATGGGACAGGGCCTGAAGTAGTTCGGGAAGGATTAAAGGTACTTGAGGCAGTAAGCCAGAAGAAGGGTTTCAAGTATGAGATAATTGAATATGATCTTGGTGGTGACAGGTATTTAAAAACTGGTGAAGTTGTACCTGATTCTGTTATCGAGGAGCTTAAGCAATGTAATGCGATATTTCTTGGTGCGATTGGTCACCCTGAAGTTCAGCCCGGTATTCTTGAAAAGGGGCTTCTGCTGAGATTGAGGTTTGATTTACAACAGTACATAAATTTACGTCCTGTAAAATTGTACCCGGGAGTTGATTGTCCTCTCAAGGATAAAGGGCCAGATGATATTGATTTTGTAGTTGTGCGTGAAAATAATGAAGGGCTATACGCAGGGATAGGGGGGTTCTTAAAGAAGGGGACTCCTGAAGAAGTTGCGACACAGGAGATGATTAATACGAGGCAGGGGGTAGAGCGCTGTATACGTTATGCATTTGAATACACAAGGAAGAAAGGCAAAAGGAAAAAGCTGTTACTTTGTGCAAAGACAAATGTCCTGACTTATGCGCATGATCTGTGGTGGCGGGTGTTTAATGAGGTAGGCGAAGAGTATAGTGATATAACACGTGAATATGCCCATGTTGATGCCACTTGTATGTGGATGGTAAAAAACCCTGAGTGGTTTGATATCATTGTGACATGTAATATGTTTGGCGATATTATTACGGATCTTGGTGCTATGATCCAGGGTGGGATGGGCATTGCTGCAGGTGGTAATCTTAATCCTGAGGGTGTTTCCATGTTTGAGCCAATAGGAGGATCAGCCCCGAAATACACCGGCAAGAATATTATTAATCCGGTTGCTGCTATACTTGCATGTGCAATGCTACTTGATCAGCTGGGTGAAGAAGAAGCTGCCAGATCTATTGATGATGCTGTAATTAAAGTTGTTGGCACTAAACTTAAGGGAGTAAATGCAGGGAAGATGGGATATTCTACCACTGAGGTGGGAGATCTTATCGCAGAGAGTATTACATAACAACTGAATGTGTTTGTTATTTTAAAGCATATGGGGGCCTTTATGCAGAATGTCAGGGCGTTGGAATCCAGTGTTTTGGTTCTGAACAAGTTCTATGCAGCAGTTCATATAGTAAATGTAAAGAGGGCATTTGCGTTATTGTTTAAAGAGAGTGCTGAAGTTGTATCAATAGACAATGGCCAGTACAATTCTTATGATTTTTCAAGCTGGGTGGATGTCTCTGCATTCAAGGCAGAATTCGAATTGCCTGATGAGGATCAATACGAAAGCATCAGGACATTTTCTTTAGAAATAAGAGTACCGAAGATTATCAGGCTGGTTGTATATGATAAACTGCCTAAAACCAGAGTTAAGTTTAATAGAAAGAATATATTTGCCAGAGATAAAAATGTATGTCAGTACTGCGGTAAAAGATTTCCCACGTCCGAATTAAGCCTTGATCACGTTGTGCCAAGGACACAGGGTGGGATAAGTGCGTGGAAGAATATTGTCTGTGCCTGTACTGATTGTAATAAACACAAGGGTGGCCGTAGACCTGTAGAAGCCGGGATGAAGCTGATTCGCAAGCCGGTTCAACCCAGGCATTGCCCCATTATACAGTTGAAGCTGGGTTCAAACAAATATCAATCCTGGAAACAATTTCTGGACAATGCGTACTGGTCAGTCCCTCTGGAATAAAATAATCCCTTAATAATCTCCTCTTAAACCTTTTTATGTTAAAGGAATATTATTTATCAATCCTTTACGGGCAGCAAGGAGGTTTTACTGCGGCCTTAATCAAATCGACCCTTTCTGCATTTACGTATCCATATTCAGCAGTACTGAATACAAGAGATTTCCTTTATAAAAACAGCGTATTTAAAAGCACAAGGCTGCCCGTAAAGGTAATCAGTATCGGGAATATAACCACAGGGGGCACAGGCAAGACACCTCTTGTAGAATTCATAGCAAGGTACCTTCTTGAAAAAGAATAAGAAGGTTGCAATTTTAAGTAGAGGCTATGGAGGCAACAATCCTTTACAAAAAAACAATGACAATGTTAATGATGAATGTCTCATCTTAAGGGAAAATCTTCTGGATGTGCCTGTTTAGTTGGTAAGGACAGGGTATCAAACGGAAAAAAAGCAATTAGAGAATTTGGCGTGGATTGCCTGTTACTTGATGATGGATTCCAACACCTAAAATTAAAGCGTGATCTGGACATTGTAGTGATAGACTCGCTTAACCCGTTTGGAGGAGAGAACCTGATACCCAGAGGAAGTCTCAGGGAGCCGCTTAAAAACCTTGGACGTGCAGACCTGTTTATAATATCGCACTGCAATCAATCCAAAAAACAAATTATAAAATCAATATACACAAAATTAAACTATGTCAACAATGATGCTCCTGTTTGTGAATCAATCCACAGGCCAGTGCATATTGAGAGCATGACTGATGGTTCAATCCTGGGACCTGAGTGGCTAATGGGGAAAAGGATTTACGGCCTCTCAGCAATCGGGAACCCTGAGTCTTTCACTTATACTTTAAAAGGATTGGGAGCCGATTTTAATAAAGCACAGAAAGTTTCATGATCATCATAACTACAACAGGGAAGAAATGGGCTATATTGTTTCTGAAGCAAGATCACTTGACGCTGATGCAATTGTGGTTACACAAAAAGATATTGTAAAAATAAGAAAAATGGATATAAAGGATTTTAACATTCTATCACTGAAGATTGAAATGCAGATAACAAAGGGAATTAAGTTGTATGAAGAGGCAATAGATAGAGTTTTAACTTAAATGTAAATAATTAAGAAATCAGGAGGTTTTTAGTTTTGAAAAAACGAAAGAAGGAATATAAACCAATAAACCTGAAAAAGATAAAAACATACTCAATAAAAAAGAGAAAGAATCTTGTTAAAATCGATCAATTCGGCAAAGCTATTCAGTACAGAGACTTTAATAAGTTTATTGATTCCCTTCCAAAGATACTGGCGGCCAATGATCTAAGAAACGTAATTGATAGTATAGTCAAGGCACACAAGTAAGAAGCGTCAGGTCGTTTTGGCATTAGGAGCTCACGTACTAAAATGCGGCCTTTCACCCATTGTCATAGATTTGATGGAACGCGGTATTGTAACCGCTGTTGCGATGAACGGTTCCGTCGCTATACATGATTATGAATTATCACTGATAGGGGAGACCTCTGAAGATGTATCGCACAGCCTCAAGGATGGAACTTTTGGCATGGCGAAGGAAACTGCTGAGGGTATTCAAGCTGCTGCATCAGCGCCTGAGCGTGGATTGGGCAGGTCGCTTGGAGATAAAATAATAAAGGATAAGAATAAACACAGGCAACACAGCATCTTGGCCGTTGGCGCCAGATTGAATATACCAGTTACTGTACATGTTGCGATAGGCACAGACATAATCCACATGCATCCCGGTGTATCAGGGAGTGATATGGGAGAATCAAGCCTTGTTGATTTTAAGATACTGTGCTCGGTAGTCTCTGAGCTTGAGGGTGGGGTATGGCTCAATGTGGGTTCTGCCGTCATAATGCCGGAGGTCTTTTTAAAGGCAATTACCGTTGCACGTAATCTTGGCAGAAAGGTTAAAAATTTCACAACGGCAAATATGGATATGATTCAACATTACCGTCCTCAAACAAATGTAGTAAAACGTCCAACCATGCAGGGGTATTCCATCACAGGTCATCATGAGATAATGTTACCTCTGCTCAGGCTAGGCATACTGGCAACACTGAATAGGAAGAAGTGAACTAAAGGAATTCATAAATTCTTTCTTCTCTACAACTTTAGCCACTTTAACTTTAGCTCACTTTAAGCACATCTGTTCACTTCACGACTTCTACTGTATTATCCCAAGCCAGTCTCTTATCAGGAACTGTATTCGTCCTATCAGGAGTGACATCCTGGCCATCACAGTGAACCCAAAAGAAGCACCAAAGGCTATCATCAGGAACCACACACCTATTTTTGAAACTCCTCCTATGACACCCTTGTGTTCCAGAGAAAAGAAGAAATAGATTAACACGGATACTACCCCTAATAGTATCAGGAAATTATTTATACTATCAGGAAGACTTGCCGCAATCAGTGAATCAAACGTGAGCTGTTTCAAGATGAAGGCGTGTATGAAATTTGGTATAGTTATGCCTGCACCCAGGCCAACAACAAATGCGAATGACCACCTGCTGAGCCATGATAGTTTATTTGAAAACCTTAAAAGCATAAAAACGCCGAGTATTGTGGGAATAATGACAATATACTGAGGAGCATTCCCGGTGTCTTTAAACAGTGGAACTATTAACTGTTCATAGACATCAGGCTTGAGAATATTAAACCATGTGATAATGATCCAATATCCCATTGCCACTCCCACGAACAGGTTCTCGACGATTTTAAATACAGGGTTGTCCTTATAGAGAAAACTGTACATGGCAAGTGTAAGTGCAACTGCCGTAATTATGCCCAATCCCTTTGCGTCAAAACCAAACTTCCCTGTTACCAGGAAGAATATGTTTACGACACAAAACGCAACCAGTATCCATGTCAGGATTGAAACATCTGTTTTTCTATTCATAATCTTAATTGTAAGTTCTCAATAAATTGAGAACTGAGTTTTATTTCTTTCGTCTGGTCATAAAATATAAGAAATTTCCAAATATTACGAACAATACAACGAGCACGTGCACTACACTTTGCGGAGACATGCCTGCAACAGCAGATGATTTTCGTTCTATTAGTGTTTCATATTCAGCGGCACCTTTTAATCCACTCATCAATCCTTCTATCTGTTTAGATTGTAAAAAAGGGTACATGTCAGGACCAATTACTGCAGTACACCCGGCGCCAAGATCAAAGTTATATTTTTCCTTCCCAAATGCTATCCATGCCTCAATGCTCGAACCGGATGCCAGGTCTACTACAAAATCGAAGTCCTGCAATGATTGAACATCCTTGAGTACAGGCAAATCTGCAGTTGCACTACCGGAAAAGTCTTTTGGAAAGGCTGAATAGATGTTTTCCCCCATGTTTATCATAACTAACTCTACGCCGGTCTTGTATCCCAGAAAAACATAATCCTCCTTGTACTCTTTGCCGTATTCTTTTCCAACTTCAGTTATTGCGCTATCTGCCAGGCCGGTACCTCCGGGATTAAGCGTCATTCCAACAACCTTAATATTATTTTTAAAGCAGTGATGTAAAAGCGCTACTGCCATTGGCTGGAGTTCCTCTTTTGATGCAGGATCGTAATCAAATGCTATAAGTACGTGTGATCCTTCCGGGAGAGAATCAATCTTATCATATATCCCCCTGACTTCTCTGGTTGCCGGTACAGGTAAACTAAATTTAATAAGCAGGGGAATGGTTACTGCAGCTGCAACAAAAGCAAAGATAATTCGCCTGTCAATCCTGAGCAATCTTTCCATTAATCACCACCTCCAAGATATGCCCTTTCAATTCCAAAGATTATCCTTAGTGAAGTCGCAATAGCCCCGATTGATACACCAATCAAGATTCCCCTTTTAGCCGCCATATTTGGCACAGACATTATCCAGTCAGCAATAGGGGGGAGATATTCCCATATCAAGGCGCCGACAGGCACACGTCCAAGCATTACGATAACGGCAGCTATCAGCAATATAGTTGCTTCACTTGTCCTTGCTCTAAAAGTCCTGTATGCAGCTGATGCCATAAAGAAGGCAAGTATGGAAAACATTGTAGCTCCGGCAGGAACCTGTACATTGAAGTACATCCAGTCAAACATAGTTCCTTCCTGTTTGTCTTGCAGAAAGAATTCGCCACCGTTGTATAAGCCGAATATGATCGTTATTCCTGCCCCGAAAAAGACAAACGTGCTATAACCCCATCCTGGGACTTTTCGCTTAATCTTATTCCAGTGAAGGTGAAATAAGCTGTACGCACCGATGAATACCGCAAAACCCGCAATAGTAATTCCCCATCGAGTAACAACCTTCAATAGAGATTGAGACGCTTCATGAGGTACGTAGTATTGAAATGCCATCATAATACCCATTATAAATGCGATTATGAGTGGTATAGTCCTCTTAAAAAAGTTCATCCAGTCTCCAGTTACATCTTAAAGTTATCAACCTGCCTTAAAAAGAAAGCTTATGAAACCAATGCCAACAGTTGCAAGTGCTGCACCTACTACGAGTGCGGTTATTATAATCCCCTTGGCAATATCCTGTGCACGTAAGCTACCCAGAAGTAATGGCTCTCTGGATAAATATGCACTGGCGGCATATAGTTCTTCACCGATCAGTGTATAATCACATGTAGTTATAAAGAAGGGGAGTTGTGTATAAGAATCTGTTGCCGCAATCTGTATGGCACCAGTGGCGGCACCGGTTTCCGCAAGGATAAGAGATTCTGCATAAAAATATCCCATAAAGAAATTTGCCGCCGTTTTCTCACGTATCATTATCCCGCTTACTGCGGCAACATAAGGAAATTGTTCAGAAGCCGCCATAAATACATTATCTTCCACATAAGCGTCAGGTCTCCCGGCTTCCAGGTACGATTCCTTAACAACCTCCTGGCTTACTGACAAAACGATTGGATCGATGTTAGAAACCTTGAGTGTCGTGTCATATTCGGCAACCCTTATGGCAATCCTTCCAAGTATATTTACGGCTGCAATTGTAGAAATGCTTCCCATACCATTCAGGCCATGCACATATAATACAGGCTTGCCCATTTCAGTTGCTCTTCCCAGTGCATCATCTATGGCATCCAGCCCGCTTATTTTCCTCAGATATAGATTTGGATTCTTCTTTGCATGTTCAATAAACCACAAAACAAGCGCTGAAAAGGCTATTAAGACTATAAAATTATTTAACTTTTTCCAATTAACCAATTTCCCTTTGGGGTAGCTGAAGCAATTTCATTCACTGTGACATTTTCAGAATTTGACATCATAACGAGTCTGAAAAAGTAACTCGACCTGCCGCCTGTAACATCAGAGTCCTTGTTGAAGAATTTCCCAGGCTTGATTTCTACATAATGGAAATTAGAATCAGAACCTTCCTCGTACATTGTCTTGGAGCTTATGCGTAGCACCTCGGTAACAAAAGCACCGTCTTTATGCAAAGATGCATATACAACGTATTCAACCTCTGCCGATTCAGAGGGAGAGGAAGGCCATCTGAGTGATATGCTCTTACCGTCATCATTAGACGTGTCGAAGGCTTGAAAGTCAGCCGGTGGAATGAGTGAGCCGGCTTCATCTGCAGTGGTTGCAGAAGCATACTGAAGTATTAATATAGATAGAATGAACGTAAGAAATATTTTATACATACACTTTCCCAATTCCTTAATTCTTTAATCTGTGCTTATCTTTGCGTCCTCTGCGCCTTTGCGGTAATTTATTTATGTTTCTATCGCCTCAACATTTGCCCTTGGAATAACGGCAGTCTGTCCATCAGGAAATTCAACTTCCAGCACCCTGGCCTTTGCTTCTGTTTCTATAGTTTCAACTCACTTGGTAAGGCTTTGACCTTGCCGATCTTTCCAAAATGTGGATTCCTGATTATGCGGATTGGATCGCCTGTCGAAATACCTTCGGACTCTTCATTTGGTGAAGACTCACTTTCGGCAATTGCCTCAGAAGCTTTTTCTGTTTCTTCTTTTTTATAGGGTATTATAATCTCCGGCCGGACAACACCGGCCCTTATCTGGGTTGCACC
>CAXGMX010000072.1:0-9587 GCA_964010955.1 uncultured bacterium | reverse complement strand
GAATAATACGTATGACGAAAATGTTCGTATATAACTGCCGCTTGTTCTGTTAGGTGGAGTTATAGGGCCAGCAGATCCTAAGTCAATAGGTGATTCTTGTTATGATTTCAGCCTTGCCTCTGTCGATAGACTGTTGGTTAGTGCGACAGGATTTGTTAAATCTGGACATGCAAAACTTTTGTTATTTGGAAACTGGCTTGCCGGAGACTATGATGAAGGCCCTCTTATTAGAAAGTTTGCAGAATTCCAAGGGTTAAAGGAAGATGAACTAGAAATATATGGAGATATCAGGAGGACAGTAGACGAGGCTAACGCTGTGAAAATATTTCTAGAAGAGAATAAATATAAGAAAGTAATATTAATTACGTCTCCGATCCATATGAGGAGAGCGTTGGCAATGTTTAATAAAGCAGGTATATTTCCAGACTCATACTCAGGGGATACGTATTTTTTATAAAATAAGCTGGAAAAATTTTTATTCCTACTGCTAAGCGGGGCCAGACAAGTTCAAGTTTTTTTTTTTATGAATTATTTGGTTATGTAGGTTACTACCTGAAAGGGGATATTTGAAATCCATAATGATGTGGCCCATAAATATACTGACTAGCCAAAAGGATTTCTCCATTTGGGTTTATTTCAAGATGATGTAGTAGTAAGCAGGGATGAAGGGTGTAGAATATGCATACTACTTTTGTAAAAACAAAGGATGCTTACTTTGCTGTAAGTATTTCCCCTTAAACTTGGCAGACTTATGGTCAGCTTCTGGACATATCCTCAAACAGCGGTTCCCGGCACTTATCTTTACAGATAAAATCTATTACGAAAATGAGGTATTTGAAACAACTGCAACTGCCCTAATTTTCAGGTACTTACGTGCAAAAAACCGCCTGCAGTCTTAATTGATTCCCTGACAAGCTGTTGAAAAACTAGAGCATATCCTTTAATACCTGTCACCTCCAATACAAAGTCTATCCCTTTAGGGTGAAATGACTTACACGTCACGAGAAACTTATTGAGTGTTTTACTGTTGCCTGCTTCTCGTAGGTTAACGAGAGTGACAATTTTCCAGGTGAATTCATTGGCGTTTCGTCCAAATTTCCACTTGACATCTCGAGACCTATTGTTTATAAAACTAAACGTTATAAAATATGAACAATAATATACTTTTCATGTAAGCGTATATTCATGAAGTATACCTTATGCTCTAGCCTGCTCACCAGTTCAAGGTTTCTTTCCTGAGTTTATTGGGTCTGTTTACAGTATGAAAAATGACTCTCAGGTTGCATTTTCTATCGGAAAATGTAACTGACACGGCGGAGCTGTGTGTATACACAATTTATTCAAACTCCTTGATTGCGACATTTCTTATTTCCTCCTGTCAAATATATACTTTCTTCAGTCTTATTCATCAAGTATCAACCAATGAGTATTAACAGTATAATATCGACATGTCCAAACGCAAATGGCTATTAACAAAAATGAAAAACGGTCAAAGGCAAATAATCAGTCTTCAGAAAGAGGAACTTACCGACTATAACATCCTGAAGACCATAGAGAGTGACTCCACAGTTTCACAAAGAAGGCTTTCTTCCCAAATGGAGATAAATGTGGCGTCAGTGAATTTTGCCCTGAAACGTCTGGTCAAGAAGGGATTTATCAGGATGGTAGGTGTAAATCCGAGGCGCATCCAATACTTTATTACACCTGAAGGATTAAGGGAAAAGATACAGTTGGCATATAGCTTCTTTGGTCGGAACCTTCATTTCTATAAAGAAATCAGGAGTGACATAGAATCCAGGATTGTAAAGGCTACTAATGGTAAGGAGACTGAGATAGCCATTTATGGAGTTGGTGAACTTTCAGAGATTGCGTATATGGCGGTATCGGCAATGAATATCAATTTCATTGGATTCTTTCTTGATGGTTCTAAGATTACTAACGAAGAGATATTTGGTCATCAGGTGCAAAAGCTTGAATCTCTTAAGGAGATGCAACCGTGTCTGTTACTGCTGACAGATGAATTTCCTGTGGACAAGATTTGTGATAAAGGCTTAAATAACGTTGATACGCTGAATTTATTGAATTATTATTAAAAAGAATTGAAAGTGTACAAGAGTTTTGCCTCGTGACGTAGTATTGGTTTACCGTGATTCATCCCTGCCTGTCGGCAGACAGGTACTTTACTGTGGATTAGTGACCAATGACCAACAACTTTAGCTCACTTTAAACTTGATTGCGGCTATCCTTCCATCTCCACCGCCATAAGCATCCATACCATGGTCTCGGTATTGTAGGCAATTTCGTACAGGTTCTGACCGTCTGTAACGGAGAAATAATGGACAGAGGAGCTTCCCTCTTTATTAGTCCACGTATACGTTACCTCCTTAATGCGGTATTGTCTCTCTTTCCAGATAAACCACACCGGTTTTATCTTCTTTCCGCCAATACAATTGGCTCCAAAAACTACGCCTACTTTTATGGGTTCGCCTATCTCTGTAATCATATTTATTTAATCTGCCTCAATACCGTCACAACCTTCCCGACTATAATTATCTCATGAGCCTGGCTTTCTTTGATAATTATGGGCTTCATGGCTGGATTGGCCGGCTCCAGGCAAATGTTATTGCGTCTCCGGAAAAATCTTTTAACCGTCGCTTCGTCATTGATAATGGCAACTACTATGTCACCATTTTCTGCAGTCTGCTGAGATTTAACTAATACGAAATCACCGTCCCGGATATGGGCGTCTATCATGCTGTCCCCTTCTACTTTGAGAAAAAAGGTATTATCCCAACGAGCCACTGATACATCCATGGCCAGATGCCCCGTAATATCTTCAACTGCAAGATGAGGTGCTCCGGCCCTGACATTTCCGACTACGGGTATCAGCCTTGTGTGGTTCTCGGGTGTTTTCACACACAATTCGATTGCCCTTGGGCTGTTTGGTATTCTCCTTATGTAGCCCTTACGTTCAAGTATATCCAGATACTTCTTTACACTGTTGGTACTTGCCAGTTTCAAGTGGTATACAATCTCCCGAATAGTAGGAGGATAACCCTTTTCCCGGATATACTTCGTCAAAAATGACAGGAACTTCTGCTGTTTTTTTGTAAGTTCAGTTTTCATATATTAGGTGAACAAATGTTCACCTAATATATTATCTGGCTACATATCTGTCAATAATAAAATTCTGGCACTCTCGAAGATTTTTACAAAATGGCAGGAAGATTTTCCTGCTTTATTGAGACGTGGTATTTTTGATGTGAGAAAGGATATTTAACAGCTCTTCATTTTTGCGTGGTTAACCCGGTTATTTCCTTGATATGCTCATCTTTCAATTCCGGTGATAATATCTCACAGCCAGGCAGGCTTACACTTTTATCTTTAACCCCATATAGTTTGTCCGCTATTGCAACTTTGGCTTCAGCAGATAGATTAGAATCGATGATGCCGGCTCTTAAATTGATGTCCTCCCTGCTCTCCCTAACTACTGTTTTCTGGAATGATCTGTCTTCTTCGCTCAATCTGCCAACCACCTCACCGATATCTGTCGGTACAACATTAGCTGTATATCCTGTAATCTCTGACACTTTTCGTTCAAACTCCGGAGTATCTTCGTCGCTGGCCATGTAGGTGATTTTTCCTTTCTGTTTCGTTCTCAAAGACAATATCTTATTCTGCCTGAGAAAAGCCTGGGTATAACGGGAAAGTTCTCTGGAAGAATCCACAATTTGAATCTCTCTACCTGTACGGCTTTTCCAGATCCCATGTATCGCCTGCTCAAATATGCCGTAATGGGTACACCCCAAAATGAGAATATCGATGTCTTCTTCCATAAGATGCCTTAGATTAGCTTCGATAATAGACTTGTCTCTTTCGCTAATCACCTGAGAGCCAGTTTTACCAAACTCACCCTTGTCCACCATAGTAGCAAAAAGCGGTGCGGCTACGCTGAATATTCCGATTTCTTTATTATGCTTTCTAATCTCATTTATGTAGGCACCACTTTCTATCGTAGACTTTGTCGCAACTATTCCAATATTTTTTGCCCCCACTCCGTTAACTTTCTCAAGTCTAAGCATGGCTTCAACAGCAGGTACAATAGGGCCGAGAATAGGTATGGAGAATTCTTTTTCCAGTATAATCCTTGAATTGGCATCCATAGTATTGCAGAGAATTACGACCTTAGCACCCAGGTTATATGCCGCTTCCACATATATTCTGCAAAGTTGCTCAATTCGCTTAGGAGAGCTGCCTCCAAGACGTTTTGAAAACACACTGGTAACAACAACGTCTTCACCGGAAAGTTCTTTCAGTATAGACAAATAACCATGTAAGATTACGGGTGCAATCCCTGTATCCATAATCACAATCTGCCCATTAGGCCTATAGTCCCGAAATGGAAGGTGCATTACGGTAAGAAGTCGTTTGACGGCTATAATATCTTTGGCAATGGCTGGCATTACATCATATTTCCGTTCAGTCCTTGATACCATTTGCCTGTAATTCTTACTAACCTTCGACTCTTCGGAGTTTAACTCTTCCATTGCCATTCCCCCCCGCCTTGTGGATCTCCACTCCTTCAGCCACATAATCACGGCATCGTGATAGGGTGTTTCCATTATCCCAACTGCATCATTAACACTTCCAGAAACTTTGCCTAATATCTCGATCAAATCTTTTTCCCTGGACGCCAGCAGTTGTTTTACAAGCAGTGTATTCAACGCTTCATCTTCCACCCAGTTAAGTATTTGCTCATTGGTAGTCTCATTATCCGGTTCCGGCCAGAAACCATCCGGGCCCATAATACGGTATTTAACAAGCCTGTTCCCTACCTCCCTTGCAAGCCTTACCTTCTCACTCTCAGTCAAGTGAATGGGTACAGCCTTGATTTCTCCTTCGATATCCTCAATATCTATAAGCATTATCGCGCTACTTGCACCACCCAGCTTCACATTATGAAGAGCATGATACAGACCTTTTTCCATGGCTGATGATTCAACTTCTTCAAGAACAATATTCTCCACGATATCTTTTATGTCTGCCAATGAAGCGTTCTCAATTCCTTCCGGGAGATCGACATGCTTTATAAACTTAAGCTCACCCTGTCCGGGACCAAATGCCAGGTTATGTTGAACCAAAAACAGTTTAACGAATTTTATGGACCCATCGTCCATTTTCAAGCTTATCGTATCAATAAACCTTTGTCTGGGCTCTTCCAAACGCTCAAATAAATGGTAATGCTTATTGTAGAAACCCACGTCTTTATCCTGTATAATGAGCTTGACTTTATCTATCCGACTCTGTATTTTTCCTAAAGCGGTAAGTTCAGGGAGTCTTTTGCCTGCTTGTTTTGTATCATCTAATGACATTTCTACCCCTTACTGGACCGTGGATAGTTAAGTTTTGTTTCTTTTCCATAATTTCTTTCGGGTAAGAATAAGTATTCCAATATAATAAAAACGTCTCATAATTTCTATAATTTAATGGATAACAAGATCAGGGTCGTTCAATACGGGCTTGGGCCTATTGGGAAGAAAATCACTCAATATCTGCTTGAAAGAGATAGTGTCCAGATTGTTGGAGCCATAGATTCTGATCCAACGAAACTTGGCCTTGATATCGGAGAATTGGCAGGATCATCTGCAGCTTACGGTGTGTGTGTCACAGATAATCCAAAGACACTACTCAGTAAAGTGGATGCTGATATTGTTGTGTTGACAACCACGTCAAGCCTTGAGAATATTAAATCACAAATTATCGAGATCATATCGTTCGGAATTAATATAGTTTCAACCTGCGAAGAGCTCTCTCATCCATGGTTAACCAACCCGGAAATAGCCAATGAGATTGATGTGGCGGCAAAAATGAGTGATGTTTCTGTATTAGCTACGGGCATAAATCCGGGATTTCTGATGGACTTCCTCCCATTGGCAATGACGGGTATTTGCCGTAATGTTAAAAAAGTAACTGTAAAGCGCATTCAAAACGCACAATTCAGAAGGATTCCATTTCAGAAGAAAATTGGTGCAGGTCTCACGGTAGAACAATTCAATGATAAAGTAAAAGAAGGTACTTTGCGGCACGTAGGGTTAACCGAATCTATACATATGATTGGCCACAAGATTGGCTGGAAACTGGACAAGACAGAAGATATAATAAATCCTGTTATTGCCACAGATAAAGTAACTACTGCTGATCTCACAATTGAGCCTGGCAAAGTAACAGGAGTCAACCAGATTGGCCGTGGTTATGTCAAAAGCAAAGAAGTGATTACTCTGGTCTTCAAAGCCGCCATAGGAGAACCCAACCCACACGATCGTATTATTATTGAGGGAACGCCAGATATTGATATGACCATTAAAGATGGTATCAATGGCGACATTGCAACCTGTGCAATTACAGCCAATGCCATACCCGCCGTAATCAAGGCTCCTGCGGGTCTCAGGACTATGTCAAATATCGAAACAATATCCTATTCCAGCTAAAAGTCACAGATCAGAGTATCTAACTCCCTACGGGAGGATTCTTTTCTACAAAACTCTAAACTAGAAATCCGAATAGAGTTATTATCTACCGAGACAAACAATTATCTTATTATATACCGTCAGAAAATTACGTCGAGTAATAATAAAAAGAGGGGCTCTGCTTTCTAGTAAAGGCTTGAAATCTGTCAAATATTTTATAGAATTTACTACTGTATAGAATCAAGAGAAAATAAAGTAAATTTGTAAATAGGTGAAAGTGTATGAAGAGGTTAATTTCCTGCATTCTTTTCTTCTTACTGGTTATTAGCTATGCAGATGCTGATTCTGACAAAAGTGCTACCAGGCGTTATCCAAAGTCAAAATCCGGAATTATTAAATACAATATTTCCGGTACGATAGCAGGAACAGAAGTCGTTTATTATGAAGATTGGGGAAGGCGTGAGGCAATATATACAAAAACAACCATGGACTTGAGAGGGGTGACAGTGGATAGAAATACCTTAACTCTTCTGGAAGACAATGGTCAATGGATAAATAACATTGATCTTAACGCAAGAACAGGACTAAGGATGAAGAATCCACAGTATAAAGAGTATGTTGGGAAATCAAGGGTAGAGTTAGAAAATACTAAAAGGAAGAGTTTAAAAGACGCAGGTGCAAGGAGAGCTGAGATCGAAAGGGTTGTTGGTAAGCCCTGTATAGTCTGGGCAGAACAATATACCGGTAACGAAATCTATACATGGAATGGAATTATCCTGAAAAAAGTGACAGGGAGTGGGTTTTCGAAGACGACTACAGTTGCAACGGAAATAACCGAAAGTGTTAATATCCCTGAGGAAAATTTACAATTCCCCCGGACATTCAAATGAAGACCCTGAATGTGTCCGCATTTCATTGAAACTAACGACTTCTTCCATCTTTATGAAAAAGAATTCATGTTAGTGCGTTTTAGTAAAGAGGGAAACAGGAGATTCGTATGACTTAGTTCGACGTTCCAGGACATAATAGATTCGACGTATATTATCCTCTCGCTCAACCTGCAGAGAATTAATGTAATACTTGGCATCAAAATAAATAGGACGCACCCGCCAAACTATACGTCGGGCAGGGATTTACACAGATGAGAATTTCTATACTATAAATTTATGCAAAATACTTCTTTTACAAACCCGAAACTAGTAAAGCTGGCCAGGATACTTATAATAATAGTAATCGTATGGATAGTTGCTGACTTCCTTGGTATAAAACCTTCAAGATTTATGCAACCTAAAGTTGGAATACGCCCGGTAGTACAACCAATAGGAGATTTAGGAGCAGACGAGAGAACCAATATGCAAATCTTTGAACAGACCGCTCCATCTGTCACATATATAACAAGCAAGAGGTTTCAAAGGCAAAGGGGCCTTTTCTCTTTTAACGTTATGGAGATACCTCAAGGGGAAGGTTCAGGTTTCTTATGGGATGATAAGGGCCACATAGTAACAAATTTTCATGTTATCTACGAGGCTGACGAGATCGAAGTCAAGCTGCAAAACGGAAAAAGCTACGATGCCTCAATAGTGGGAAAAGATCCAGATCACGACCTGGCAGTATTGCACATTGATGCCATGAGTCCTAATATTCCACCTGTGATGATCGGGAGCTCTAACGATTTGCGAGTAGGGCAAAAGGTACTGGCCATTGGAAATCCTTTCGGATATGATTCCACACTGACCACCGGCATTATCAGTGCTCTGGGCAGGACAATCCAGTCTATGACCAAGAGAGATATTTATGATGTCATCCAGACAGACGCCGCCATTAATCCGGGAAATTCCGGGGGACCGCTTCTGGATTCATTCGGCAGGCTGATTGGTGTAAACACCGCCATTATAAGTCCCAGTGGAACATATTCAGGGGTTGGTTTTGCAGTACCAGTGGATACGGTAAATCGGATTGTCACCAAACTGATCAATTATGGGAAGGTAGGGCGTCCGGGACTTGGTATTTCGCTTATCCCTGAACACTTCATGTCCAGATGGGGTATAGAAGGTGTGGGAATTCTTGAAGTATACAAGGGCAGTTCAGCAGAAGAGGCAGGGTTGAGGAAAATAAAACGTCTGCCCGGTGGACGAATAGAAATGGGAGACATAATAATTGAATGCGACGGTTCTCAGGTAAGAAAAAGTTCCGACCTTATCAGAATTCTCGACAGACATGAAGTTGGTGACGAAGTAGATATTGTTATTATCAGAAGTGGTGTAAAAAAATCAGTCCGGATAACCATTCAATCAATCAATTGATTTCTAAAGGGGGTATTATGTCGAACGTAAAATCTAAAACTAGGGATTACTTATGTACTGTTAAAACAGTTTCTTTGGCTACCTGTATGGACGACAAACCTTCATGCCGTATTATGGAGATTCAAAAAGTAGATGATGATCTTAAAATATGGTTTGTTTCCCATAAGAGTTCTCCAAAGATGGAACAAATTGATAAAAACAATAGCGCCTGTATTATCTCCTTTAACAATGAAACATTTAGAGACGTCAGGCTTTCTGGAACGATCGAAGTCTTTGAAGATATGGAGACAAAGAAATACATATGGAAGGAAGAACTTGCCGCGTATTTTCAGGATGGTATAAATGACCCGGAACTCACTGTCTTAAAATTTATCCCGGAAAGACTTGAGTACAGAGACATGAAATCAGGCGGTCTATTGCCGGAAGTAGAGAATGTGTAAAACCTTTTCCCGCACTTCTGATGTTTCACCACTCCAGCAATGCTACGCTAAATATAATGATAACTGATGTTTATCTTCATCTCTTTGTTCTTGACAAACTACTTTAATAATTGTAAATTAATCGGGTCTTTATCAGACTGAACCTCACATCAGAATTGGACAAACCCACCGTTTTGCTATTATTTTGTAAGAGGAATTAATTATATTCAAGGCAAAGCCCATTTATAGCGCCATGAATCTGATTGTAGCATTACAGCATTATATATAAATTGTTTTAGACAGGACATCAATAGATATTGAAAAAATGAGTAATCAAAACTAGAAAAAAAAGACAATCACTAATAGAAAAAGACGGTTCGGTGATGATATATGTTCCT
>CAXGMX010000071.1:0-9625 GCA_964010955.1 uncultured bacterium | reverse complement strand
GGGTATTGGAGCAGGCACAAGCTGGCAGAGGAAATAAAAAAGGATGTGGCAATGGGGGAGGTATAATAAGGCGCTTGAGTCATTGGAAGGAGTAAGAGGATCAAGACGGTACAGGCTTTCAAAGGTTTTGTATGGAGAAGACCCCTATATTGCATACAATACCGGAGTGGTGTTGATGTTGATGGGGGATACCAAGAGGGCTGGGGTGGAATTCAAACAGGCTGCCAGGACAGACAATGAAGCAGTCAAAGAAAATGCCATATATAACAGGGCGAATATAATGGCAACAAATATGGATTTTATTACAGCCGCAAAAGAGTATACGAAGGCACTCGAGATAGACCCGGACGACTTTAAGGCAAAAAAGAATCTTGAAAGAATGCGGATGGGACAAAGACAACTCTCAACACTGTTCACCCCTGTAAAACAGGAAAGAGAAGAGAGGATTCAGTCCCTGAAACTCATCCCATGGGGGAATAGATATAGACATAGTGGAGATCAGAAGATCAAGTGGTGAAATTGTTAAACAAATCAGCCATAATTTGTGTAAAAATGAGGCTGAGTAACTACAGCTTTTCTTAAAAAAATGTTATTCTTTTCACAGGAACAAAATTTAATTTACATACTCCTTGGCGCTGCACTTATTTTCCTTGCCTATCTTTATTCAACGGGAAGGAAAAGGAAGTGGCTGAAGAGTTTTGGCGGACTTGGTATATTGCAGAGATTCAGCAGGATACCAAATACCATCCGCAATGTTATGAAAGGCCTAGCCGTTAGTGTCTCTTTTTGCGGGCTATGTATGGTCTTGATAGGGCCGAAGTGGCAGACGACCGAGGAGTATTTACAGAAAGAAGGTATGGAGATAGTCTTTGTCCTGGATGTATCACTGAGTATGCTGGCTGAGGATGTAGAGCCTAATAGACTACAACGGGCAAAGATTGAGATGGAGGGTTTAATTAGGGACCTTGAAAATGATTATTTAGGTCTGGTGGTATTTGCCGGACGCGCATTTTCCATGCTTCCTTATCTTACTACCGACTATGATAGTATTTATCTGAGAATTTTGCATATGATTAATGAGAACTATGCGCGTTTCGTACCTTATGGTACAAATGTTGGGAATGCGCTGCTTATTGCAATAGAGTCGTTCAGCAAGGAGGAGAGAGAAAAGGTTATTATCTTTCTTACAGATGGTGAAGAGCAACTGGCGGTGAGAAGCCAGGTAGCAGAAGCCGTCAAGATGCTGATGGAGAGGAAGGATATTGCCGTCTATTTGATTGGCATTGGAGATCCCCTGGAGTATTCACCAATTCCCATGAAAGATAAAAACGGACATACCACAGGTTTTGAGGTTGATATGGAAGGTGAAACTATCATGACAAAACCTGATCCGGAATTGTTACAGGAAATTGCTGAAATAACCGGAGGGACATATATTCACGATGCTACCGGCGATGAGCTTAAGGATATTTTCAGAGGTGTCATAGAGAAACACAGGAAAGTTGTGGGGATAAAAACCAGAAATATAGTCCAGGATGTTTCCCAATATTTTCTGGGGGGCTCACTGATTTTTCTCACACTTTTCTTGTTACTATAAGATGGTGAATAAAAATGTGACTATACTACAGTGGTGGTGTATTTTATATAAAGGGGGATAAACAAAATGATTACGAAAGAGGAGGTAAAAATAAAACCTGGAAAGTTGTTTATCGATGGAAAATGGGTTGATTCTGTTTCAGGTAAGACGTTTGACACTTTAAATCCTGCAACAGAAGAGGTCATAACCTCGATAGCAGAGGGAGATAGCGCTGATATCGACCTCGCCGTTACGGCTGCTCGTAAGGCATTTGAAGATGGCCCATGGGGAAAGACAGACGCCCGGGAGAGAGGGAGGATTCTATTAAGAGTAATGGATTTAATAGAAAAGAATAAGGATGAATTAGCATTGTTGGAAACTTTGGACAATGGTAAACCGATAAGTGAGACAACAAACGCTGACCTTCCGCTTGTAATTGACTGCTTATTATATTATGCGGGATGGGCGGATAAGATTCATGGTGAGACAATTCCGGTAAGAGGAGAATTTTTTAACTATACCTTGAGAGAGCCAGTTGGTGTTGTCGGGCAGATAATACCATGGAATTTCCCTCTACTAATGGCTGCATGGAAGATAGCGCCTGCTATAGCCTGTGGCAATACAGTAGTCTTAAAACCTGCCGAGCAGACTCCGTTAACCGCATTGAGGTTGGGTGAGATTTGCCAGGAAGCAGGTTTGCCTGATGGTGTCCTGAATATTGTGCCAGGTTATGGTCCTACGGCAGGAGCTGCTCTTGCAGAGCATATGGATGTTGATAAGATCGCTTTTACGGGAGAATATACTACGGGACGCATCATAATGCAGGCAGCTTCAAAGAATTTAAAACGGGTATCACTGGAATTAGGTGGAAAGTCTCCCAATATTGTATTTGCAGATTCTGACATTGATAGTGCCGTTGCCGGCGCTATGACAGGTATATTTTTTAATCAGGGTGAGGTCTGTTGTGCAGGTTCCAGATTATTCCTTGAAAGGAGTATTCATGATGAATTCGTGGATAAATTATCAAGCAGGGCTTCCAGCCTGAGTGTCGGAAATCCCGAAGACGCTGGCACTCAGATGGGAGCACAGGTTTCTAAAGAACAGTTTGATAAGATATTGGGCTATATTGATACTGGAAAGCAGGAGGGCGCAAAACTGGTAACAGGCGGTGAACGATGTGGAGAGAAAGGTTATTTTATTAGGCCTACTATCTTTGATGCAGTTGACAACAATATGAAAATAGCAAGGGAAGAAATTTTCGGCCCGGTTGTGTCTGCAATTACGTTTGATGATGTTGATGATATGGTAAGGCAAAGTAACCTATCCATTTACGGCCTTGCTGCTGCTGTTTGGACTAGAGATATAAAGAAGGCGCACAGGCTTGCCAGGGATTTAAAAGCCGGTACGATCTGGATAAATACTTACAATTCCTTCGATGCTGCTTCGCCTTTTGGCGGGTTTAAGCAAAGTGGTTTTGGTAGAGAGTTGGGGGTTCATGCCCTGGAGTTATATACACAGGTAAAAAGCGTTTGGATAAACCTTGGGGATTGAGCATTTCTAGAAAATTTATAGTGAATATCTTTTCTAATAAAGTATAAACAAAGAACTTGCAAAGTTTTCATACACGTTTTTTTGCATAGAAACAGACAAATACATCCTACACTGAAAAGCTGTATTTAATGGTCTAGTGACAGATTTAAACCATAACTTGCAGTACGTATCGTAAGGCCTACCATTCCATGAAGACAAACTATGCCAAAATGTAATAGCAACATATAAAATAAAAACACTTGATAAACGAATCAAATATGATAAAAGGTTCTCAACTGTGCTTCCTGTTCGTTAGTGGGAGGAAGATATGCAAGTGGTGAATAGGAGAAAGTTGTTGCCAGCTGTTACGATTGGCTTAACTAAAGAAGAGGCTTGCAAGCTTGCAAAAGTACTTGGCGAAAGTAATGTGGAAATTAGTTTTTGTCTAGACCTTCTTTCTGACATTGACTTAGTAGCTCTTGAAGAGAAAATTGTCAATAAATAGATAATGCCGAGGAAGATTTGTATATCTGTAATAGGAAGTGGAAGCAATGATGGTACACTAAGTCCTCAAATGGCAAAGATTGCTAATGAGGTGGGGAAGGAAATAGCAGATCGTGGTGCTGTTTTAATATGTGGCGGCCTTGGCGGTGTAATGGCTGAAGCTGCAAAAGGTGCAAAGGAGAGAGGCGGTCTTACTGTCGGGATCATTCCCGGCGAAGATCCTGATAGTGCAAATCCTTATATAGATATTCCATTGCCAACCGGTTTGGGCTTTGCGAGAAATGTCTTAGTTGCTTATTCAGGAGATGTCGTAATTGCCGTAAATGGCAGGCTCGGCACTCTTTCTGAAATCAGCTATGCCCTTATAAAAAAGAAACCCGTTATCGGTATTCATACCTGGAATTTAGGTCAACTATCTGGCGGAATTTACCCTGACGAAAAAGCTTATGGTGATTGTATAATTAAGTGCAAAAGTGCTAAGGAGGCAGTGGATATGGCTTTTACTATTATAGAAAACAAAACTACATATCAAAATGGTTCTAATTGAAAAAGTAAAAAATTTAATTTTGTTGATGAATGAAAACGATCTTGCAGAAATCGAGGTTGAAGAAGAGGGAACCAAGATACGCCTGAAAAGGAATAGCCTGGATTCGATACAAACGAGTATTCAGTTGCCAGACGTAAAACCATCATTACAACAGGAAGGTTCTACTAAATATTTAACTTCAAAAGATGATTCAGGTGTTGCGGAGGTTGTGGCCCCAATGGTCGGTACATTTTATACCAGTGCGCCGGGTGCAGATCCTTATGTAAATATTGGAGATGATGTTGACGAGGATACTGTTGTTTGTATTATTGAGGCCATGAAAATCATGAACGAAATTAAAGCTGAGACAAAGGGAAAAATTGTAGAGGTGATGGTGGAGAACGGTACTGCTGTTGAGTATGGGCAGCCTCTTTTTGGTGTAGAAGCATCTGAATGAGATCCTTGTTATGACAGTTATTTGATAAATGGGCAAATTATTACGAGCTGTACTTTTTTGTTGTCGTTCTTATCACACTCAATATAGAGTCCACACAAGTATTATCAAATCCGGCATTTCTCTATCACACAGGAAAATAATTTTCCGGTCAAATATTGAAAATCAATATAGTTCATTTGTTATTATGTAAGAGGTGTGGAAATAAGGAGGGTTAACGCAGACCATGTTTTCAAGGATTTTAGTGGCAAATAGGGGTGAGATCGCCCTTCGAATAATTAGGACCTGCAAAGAGCTTGGTATTGAAACTGTAGCCGTATACTCAAAAGCTGATAAAGATGCTCTATATTTACAGTATGCAGATGCCTATGTTTGTATAGGGCCTGGTGAATCTGAAGGAAGTTATTTAAACATTCCAGGTATTATCAGTGCGGCAGAGATTACAGATATAGAGGCCATACATCCGGGTTACGGATTTTTATCTGAGAATAGCCACTTTGCAGAGGTGTGTGAATCTTCCAATATTGTTTTTATTGGGCCCAGCTCCGAGGTTATGACTAAGATGGGTGATAAGACTCAAGCTAGAAATTTGGCAGTTGAAAATAAGATACCTGTTATTCCTGGTAGCGATTCAGTTATAGAAAATCAACAACAGGCATTGGAAGTGGCCCACGAGATAGGTTATCCTGTCTTGATAAAAGCCTCTTTTGGTGGTGGCGGGAGAGGTATGAGGGTTGCTCATAATGACATAAGTTTAGTTAATTCGCTTGCAATCGCTAAACGTGAGGCAAAAGTAGCGTTTAAAGATTCTTCCGTATACATGGAGAAATACATAGAACATTCGCGTCACATTGAAGTCCAGATAGTTGCAGATAAATATGGTAATGTAATACATCTTGGCGAGAGGGATTGCTCAATTCAAAGGAGGCATCAGAAGTTAGTGGAGCAGGCACCGGCACCTAATATAAAAGATCAATTACGCGAAGACATTTGTAAAGCGGCCATAAAACTGGCAAAGGCTGTTAATTATACTAATGTTGGTACTGTAGAATTTTTAGTGGATGGAGAGGGGAAATACTATTTTATAGAAATGAATACAAGGCTTCAGGTTGAACATCCTGTAACAGAAATGGTTACTGGTATAGATTTGGTAAAAGAACAAATAAGGATTGCTCATGGCGAGAGATTGAATTTGCGTCAGAAGAAGATAAAAAGTGAGGGGGTCTCAATAGAATGCAGGATAAATGCTGAAGACCCGGATAATGATTTTAGGCCTTATGCCGGCAAAATCACAATGTACAGTGCTCCGGGAGGAAAAGGTGTCAGGGTGGATTCGCATGTTTGCGCTGGATACGAGGTGCCTCCGTACTATGATTCATTATTAGGCAAGTTGATAGTGCATAATAAAAGCAGAGAAGAGGCGATTGCCTGTATGAAAAGAGCCTTAACCGAATACAGGATTGAAGGTGTAAAGACAACAATACCCCTTCATCTTAATATTATTTCTGATCCAAGGTTTGTTACCGGTGATATTGACACCCATTTTGTTGAAAATCTCATTGGTGAGAGATAATAACAAAATAGCATTTAAATTACATTGTAAGGTATTTAGATACTTACTCTTATGCCGGGTTTGTGCATTGTAAACGACATTTATAATTTTTTCTTGACACTATAAAATGGTCTTGATAAAATCCCGCTCCAATAAAAAAGGAAACTGGCGCATTCTTGCCTCACTATTTTTATTGGAAAATCTGTTGGTAAGAGGTTAAAATATTAGCAATTACATTAAGTTAAGGAGAAAGGGGTAATAGTATGTTCGGTTGTAATCTAAGAAGATTTTTCGTGATATGTTTAGTTGTTTCTTTAGCATCTTTTGTAATCTTTCAAAGTAACCAGAGTTTTGGCGCAAAGCAGAAGTGGAAATACATGGGTAATGCAGGTTGTAAATGTCACTTGTCAAAGGGTTGTTTTGAAGGTGAAGAATATAAGAAGATGACGAATCAGCATTATAATACTTTCAAAAAGGCTGGAAACCGATGAAGATAAGAGTAATCCTGAGTGCCTGAAATGCCATGCCACAGCGTTGGGTATGAAGATAAAGAAGGGCAAGTCTAAACAGGGTAGTAAGGACTTTATTGAAAACGTTGGGTGTGAGGCATGTCATGGGCCGGGTGAAGGGTACATAAAGGTAAAGAAAAATTACGAAGGAAAAGGTAAGGACGCCTTTAAGAAATTGTTAAAAGAAGACCCAATGATGGCAAGGAAAGTTCAATATGATGCAGGGGAATATGTGGCTGGCATAAATAAGTACAAGACAATAAAAGAACAATGTCTTCAATGCCACTGGGAAGAAGGTGCAAAAGACAAGGATAAGTGCCCTAAATGCGAAGGTAAAAAAAATAAGCGAGAAAAAAAGATAGAATCTTTACTAAAGATTATATTAAGAGAGATGATCACAGAGACCATGATGCTATAGATGACGTTTTGTCTAAGGCAGACAAGAAGAAATGGAAGGGTTATTTAGAGCAGGATCCGTGGTATAAGTCAAAGCCACCTAATGCTAAGTAATAATAGCGGTTTTTGTTTCTTTAGGAATTAGTTTGTAATTTGTAAATTAAAGCTTCACATTAGTAGCTTTTAAAAAGTAACGGCAGTAAAATATTCTTTCTCTCCCTTCCTTCAATTAATGAGGAGGGGAGATGATTGCGTTCTACTTTTAATAGAAGTTGCGTAGTTGTAGTGAAAATTTGACCCACTGTATAAAAGTACTATCTTTCTTTCAATCAAGAGGAGGAAATCATAAAGTGGTATCTTTGCTGAAAACAATGATAGAAGTATTCGTGGATAGTAAAGCTTGTAGATTTGTATTTATTTCATGTCTTTTCTCATGTCTTTTGTTTTTCATTTCTGCTTTTTCTTCAGAAAGTCTCTTTGCCCAAGAGAATAGCGAATGTTTTGAGTGTCATACAGACCCTGCAGAGGTAGGTGATAAGGTAAGAGTCGATCCTGTTACCGGCGAAGTAGAGCTTGTCTCGATGCTGGTTGATGAAGATGCATTTCATGCATCTGCTCATGGAGGTGAAGATTTTTACTGTATCGATTGTCATGCTGACCTGGAAGACGTTGACCTGGAAGAGACTGAAGGAGGACATTATCCTAATTTGCAGCCTGTTGATTGTATAACATTTTGTCATGACGATCCTGCCGAAACATTTCTGGAAGGTAGTCACGCAAATTTGATGCGGGAAAAAGGTGTGGAACTGCCTACCTGTAAACATTGCCATGCAGGAGAGAAGTCTAAAATGTTTACTCCCAAGGCTGATGATTTGTACCACAGGATGGATACGATAGGAACATGTGGCGGGTGCCACACTGAATACTATGATTCTTATCGTAATAATCTGCATGGCCAGGTTACAGCGATGGGGCATGTAGACACTGATATAGCGACATGTGTTGATTGTCATGGCCAGCATACCATATTGAACTCATCAGATCCAGAGTCCACTCTGGGCCCGGAAAATGCTAAAGAGACGTGCGGTAATTGCCATCCGGGTGCCAGCGGTAGCTTTCTTAAACATATAGCGCATCCACAATATAAAAACCTTGGTTATTACAAATCTGCTATGGTTGGTTTGCTGAATATCAGGAAAGATCCCGGTCAGGTCAGCAGCATTATAAAGAGTCCGCAGATAATATTGACAATTCTCTTTGTAATGTATGTGGGTATTTTAGTAATAACCTTCGCACAATTTGGAACGCATATGCTTTTGTCGTGGTTAGGCACATTATTGGACGAGCGAAAAGGAAAGGAATCAAAACATGACAAGTAATGGTAATACTACTTATCTAAGATTTGGCCTGTTTCACCGATTGGGCCATTTTCTTATAATCATTAGTTTTTTTGGGTTGGTGTTAACCGGAATGCCGCTGGTTTTCAAAGATTATGGATGGGCTCACTTCCTGTATAATCTTATGGGAGGTTATCCTACCGCTGGTAATATTCATAGGATTTGTGCTCTAATAACTTTTGTTGCAGCCTTTCTGCACTTTGCGTTTCTAGCCTTTGAAACCCTTGTAAGGAAGAATAGGAACATTTTCTGGGGACCGGAATCTCTATTGATTCAGCCAAAGGATTTATTAAATATTCTGGGAGATATCTTGTGGTTTTTCAGATTGGGGAAAAGGCCACAGTTTGATAGATATATCTATTGGGAAAAGTTTGAATATCTTTCGCTTATGTGGGGCACTATGGTTATGGCTGTTACAGGTTTTATCCTTTGGTTTCCAGTGCAATCTGCGAATTTAGTACCTGCTAAACTTGCAACCTTTATAGATTTGCCGAGTATCGCACTGGTTGCTCACAGATATGAAGCCTTGCTGGCGGCAGGTTTCATCTTTTCCATTCACTTCTTGCATACCCACCTCTTGCCTGAGAATATACCTGTTGATGAGGCAATGTTTACTGGAAGGATTGAAGAAGGTCACTTTAAGCACGAGAGAGGTGCTTATTATGAGAGGTTGAAAGAAGAAGGGCAATTGGAGGAACTTAAGGTTCCGCCTGCATCTAGTAAGGCCAAGTTTGTGTCTAAACTGATGGGGCTTCCGCTTCTTGGAGTTGGTTTGCTTATGGTCGGTTTTATGTTGTCGTCGCTAATATGTTCTCTTGCTTCTGTTTTCGTGGATTTGACCAAAAATATTCATTTTGATATTTTTAGTATTTTCGCGTTCTGATAAGCGAAAATTTGCTGTTCCAATTTTTAAAAGGGTATTCTTATGGTTAGCAGGATGCTGATAACTGATGATGAGGAGCGTATAATACGCAATATCAGGTATAGATTGGAAAAATACGATAATAACTAAATTTAGTGAAATCGTATAAAAAAAATTGACATTTAATAAGATTTTTGATAGATTACTGGCAGTTGCTATGGCCACATTGGTTTCTTTGGGCCAGTTTTTTGGTGCCGTTTGGAATGTACTTTCGAAGGTTATTAATCAAGGCTTTCGTGCTAAATGGCTTGCGTCAAAT
>CAXGMX010000070.1:0-9680 GCA_964010955.1 uncultured bacterium | reverse complement strand
GTAACTCCACCACATATCCTTTCTCCATCAAATCAGGCAGAGGATTGGCCCTAGAACTTATCTTCTTTAATCTGCGATATTCCCCCAGTTTTGCATTATAGGTATCTACAAAACTCCTCGCATTCGCCGTTATGTGCAGAAAGAAATTCAGGAAGGGATCTGTCTCACTTATATGGGAAACAGGAATCTCTAAATTACCAATCCCGAATCTCAATAAGAACGCATGCCTTGCACAGGTAAACAGATCAGTGAATTGCGTAGTCTCTCCGGATAACCTTATTACCGGATTTATAAAATACCTCAAATGGCTTTTTCATATCAGGATTATGCAGGACCTTTAAAACACTTTCCTTAAAGGCCGTCAGTTGTGTTGAATCTGTATATCTGATCTCTTCGAAGGCAAGATTGTACAGACCAGTGATGAATTCTATCCTTTCTACAGAGGAATCCAGGCCGTTTATGTCCGGAATGTTTAAACAGTTATCATGACAGGCGTCATTATCAACCACCATATTTATCCCGACCCCATTCACCTTTTTCGCAATACTGTTTACGAGGCCATGCTTTATCATCACGCCCGGGTGTGCAAGTATAGGGGAGTGCCCGGTTTGTATTATATCCTTCCCGGATTTATAAGCGTCTTCAATACAAGGTAAATCCTCTGTGCCTGCTATATCCAGTTTTGAACAAAGCGATTTTATCTTTTCAGTATATTCCCCGGCTTTTTTTAAGGTCTCGGATCTAACCCGTTTACGAAATTCAGAAAAAGGTACGCCATTTATGTCAAAACCGTAGGATTTAAATCTTTCCTTATTTAAATAAATTAATCCCGGAATGTCTTCATAAGCGGGCTTTATGAATATCTCTCTATTATTCTTTGGAATTGTGAATGATTCAATTTTCATGGTTAGATGTGGCGCGGATAAATTCTGTGGAAATCTGTGTTAGAAATTATTTCTATTCTTCCAATTTATCTTTCAGCTTATGAAGTTTATTGAGTGCTTCGATTGGTGTGATTTTCGACGTGTCGAGGTTCTTTATCTCTTCAATCACCACGTTCTGAGGCGGGTTAAAGAGAGGCAGTTGTTTTGGCTTATCTTCTTTCGCCTTCTTGATAGTTGCAAATTTTGGTTTGCCATCCGCGTCCAGTGTCTCAGCCTCAAGATTGGCAAGTATTACCTTCGCCCTTTGAATCACCTCACCGGGCATTCCGGCCAGCCTTGCAACATGAATGCCATAGCTTTTATCGGCACCACCCTCAACAATCTTTCTCAGGAAGATTATTTCATCTTCCCACTCCCTTACTGCAATGTTGTAGTTCCTGATGCCCGGAAAGAGCAGGGCAAGTTCGGTAAGTTCGTGATAATGAGTAGCAAACAGTGTCCTGGACTTAAGGTGTTCATATATATATTCTGTCAATGCCCACGCAATACTTACACCATCAAATGTACTGGTGCCGCGGCCAACCTCATCGAGTATTATCAGGCTGCGTTCTGTCGCATTATTTAATATATTCGCAGCCTCATTCATCTCCACCATAAATGTACTCTGGCCTCTCGCCAGTTCATCCATTGCACCCACTCTGGTAAATATACGATCAACAACCCCTATCGTCGCCTCTTTCGCCGGAATAAAACTGCCCATCTGCGCCATGAGCACAAGCAGAGCAACCTGACGAATATAAGTACTCTTCCCTGCCATGTTTGGCCCGGTAATGACCATGATCTGATTATCTGTCCCGTTAATATCAATATCATTAGGGACAAACTTCTCTGCCATTAATGTCTTATCAAGGACGGGATGTCGTCCATCAATAATCCTGAGGCAAAGTCCTTCTGCTATTTCAGGCCTTGTATACCCGTTCTCGGTTGCAATATTCGCAAGTGTCGAAAGACCATCCAGGTGAGCAATAACATCAGCCGTCTTCTGTAAACGTTCGGTATAGGTACTAACCTCCTCCCTGATCTTCTGAAAGGCTTCGTACTCCAACTCTTTCGCACGTTCATCTGCGGTGAGCACCTTTGTCTCATACTCCTTGAGTTCAGGTGTAATATACCTTTCGGCATGCTTAAGGGTCTGCTTGCGAATATACGTTTCGGGAACCCTCTCTTTGTGCACATTTGTGATCTCAATATAATATCCAAAGACTTTATTGTATCCTACCTTTAATGAACTTATACCCGTCCTGTCTGTTTCCTGTGATTGAAAACCGGCAATCCAGCTCTTTCCATTTTTACTGATATTTCTCAACTCATCCAGGTCATGATCATAACCTTCCTGTATAATCCCACCTTCACGGACAGAATGCGGTGGATCAGGCACTATGGCGGTGCTTATAAGCACCCTTACCTCTTCTAAAACATCCAATGACTCATGACACAATTTAAGGATAGATGAATTGCAGACAGAAACCGCCGACTTTAATTTTGGCAGGAGAGAGAGCGATTGTTTCAGAGAGATAAGGTCTCTTGCATTAGCACGGCCGAAGTTAATCTTTGCGGAAATCCTTTCAATATCATAAACATCCCCTAAAAGATCCCGAATCTCCCTGCACCGGTTTTTATTATTATATAACTCCTCAACACCATCCTGCCTGACCGTTATATCCCCGGATACACAAAGCGGGCTTACCAGCCAGCCCTTTATCAACCTCCCCCCCATAGGGGTCTTCGTCCGGTCTATTACGCTCAATAATGAACCTTCCTTCTGGTGTGTCCTCGCAGTCTTGACCAGTTCCAGGCTTTGCTGTGTGGAATGGTCCAGGATCAGGCGATTCTGGCTTGAATACTTCTCAATCTTATTAATGTGTGCAAGGGATGTCTTCTGTGTTTCGTTGAGGTAGTTAATCAAAGCACCCGCAGCGCTCAGAGATGGCCCGATATCTTCACATCCAAACCCCTCCAGCGAAGAAGTGCTGAAATGGTTAATAAGTTTCTGATATGCCGTCTCGCGTGAGAATTCCCAGTCTGCACGACGCGTAACCATTGCATCAAAATCTGTAGATATTCTTTCCGAAAGATCAAACTCATTAAAAGTAAAATTTTCGGGTAATACACACTCAGACGGATTTATCCTGCTCAATTCATCCAGTAAACAACTCTTGTTAATATCCTGTACCATGAATTTCCCGGTCGAAATGTCTACCCAGGACAAACCGATTCTGTTGTCATTTAAAAAGAGAGATAAAAGATAGTTGTTGTCTTTATCCTCCAGCATTTCATCTTCAGTAAGTGTACCGGGAGTGATAACCCTTACTACATCCCGCTCAACTATTCCCTTTGCGTTCGCTTCAGAATCATTTTTTTTCAACGCCGTTCAGCAATTGTTCACAAACAGCAACCTTATACCCTGCCTTTATCAACTTTTGGAATATAAGACCCGGCTGCATGATGAGGTATACCGGCCATAGGTACGGCCTTTTCCCCCTTGGACCTTGAAGTCAATGTAATACCCAGAACCTTTGCCGCAATCCTGGCATCATCATAGAACATCTCATAAAAATCCCCCATACGGAAAAACAATAACGCATCTTCATTTTTCTTCTTTATACTCATGTATTGTTTCATCATAGGGGTTGAAAAAGGCATCTTATTTCCTTATATCTTTGGTTTGATCAAATTATTTAAACAAGAAGTATCTGCTTGTAAGGATATTAAAGCAAATGAACATAATCTTTCAAATAAATAAAAAACAATATTATGGTTACTATCCTCAACCCCCTGGTTTTAAGGGATTATGAGAATAAGTGTCATGATATGATAAGATAAGGGAAAAGGCGAATTGATGTAAAAGAGATGTTATCGTTAACGAAAGTATTTCCCCGGCAAGCCTAACTACCCGACATAATTACGTCTGATTCTATTCCTTCCGGGAAGTCTTTAATGTTTTTCTTGAAAAGCGCCTCTATTCCACTGGAGGTTTCGGTGGATAATCTTGAATCAGCATCCTCATAGATTATAATACCTTCAACATCAGACAGCTTTTCAATTAAGTCCATGCCCTTCTCCAATCCCAGGACAAATACTCCTGTGGAGAGTGCGTCTGCCCTGGTCGCATTGTCTGTAACTATTGTTACGCTTACGATACCCTTAACGGGGTTGCCAGTCCTTGGATCGATTATGTGCGAATACCGCTCGCCATCAATAGTAAAGAATTTTTCGTAGTCACCGGAAGTAGATACGGCTTTATCTCTAATCTCAAATGAACCAAGGAGTCCCTCGCTCTTGCGTGGGTGCTGCAGGCCTATAACCCATGAATCTTTGCCGGGCGGTGTCCATAAGCATAAATATTTCCGGCGAAGTTTATGAGTGCAGAATTTATTCCGTTTCCTTTGAGTACCCTGATTGCCATGTCAACCGCATAACCCTTTCCAATCCCGCCCAGATCAATCTGGGTATCGGAATGCTTGAAGGATATAGTCTTTACGATACTCGGATCACGAAAGAGTGATTTTTTAACTGTCTCTTCAATAATAATGTTTTTATAAGAAACTGATTCGAGCACTGATTTCAGTTCTTCTTTACCCGGAATTCTCCCCTGCTCTTTAAAGAATCCCCACTTTTTCATGAGAGGCCCTATTGTAATATCAAAGGCTCCATCAGTTATATCACTATACTGTAAGGATTGTTCTATTACGTAAGCAAGCTCGTTGTCACAGGTGGTTGGTTCCGACGCTGCATTCTTATTAATTTCCGAAAGCTCGCTCTCCTCTTTATAGTTGCTCATCAGGTAATCAAGCCTGTTAACCTCTTTGAATACATCATTGAATGCTTCTTCAGCTTCATATTTATTTGCAACATAGGCGGAAACCTCAAAGACTGTTCCCATGCTCAATCCCGCCTTTTTGAATAGTGTTAGTTCCCGCTCCCGGCCTTCATCGCCAAACTTCACCCTTTCCATGGAAGCAATATTTTCTGTCCTTGTACCGCTTAAATAGAATTGATCAATCACGGCAAGTACCTTCTTCGTTCCCGTACACATAGTAACAACAGACATGGTAGCCCCGGTAATATTAATGATGTCCTTATTGATTCTTAGAGGGCTCTTAAGAGACTTGCCCTTAAACTGGTGAAGAAATCTCTTATGTGCAATCTCAGCGCCCCTGCTTTCACGGTAAACGAGTACGGCTATATCTCTGATCTTACCCTTCGGACTCACGGACACTATGAATGTATAAGGGTGGAACTTGCCAATCTCCTCGGTAATTATTGCATATCCCGCAACCTTGCCGGATTTAATACCTATATATGTGATAAAACTGTTTTCAAATATCTTCCGCCTCAATCTGTTCTGAAGTTGATTCTTTTCATCATCTGTAAGAATTATTTCGTCATACACTATCTCATCGCAGTCCGGAAGCACCTTCAGCAGCGCCTGTTCTTCCGTCAGGAAAACCTGAGGCTGATAATTGTCCTCCGGTTCTAACTCAAAACCTGCCTGTGCATGGCATGTAGAAGTAATTGCACACACTAACGCCAGTATCAATAAATAAACGTTTACTCTTCTCATTCTCAATAAACCTTTTAACCTCCACCAAGGATTTCTTCGATCCTCATTAAGGTCTCTTCTTCCCGTTCTCCTGTAGATTTTTTCCTCTCCCACCTGTATGCCGCACTGCCTCCCCTTGCTTTCTCCTGAACCTGACAGCTTACCTTTACGGAACTAATCAGATTATTACCGGAAATCTTGATTGTAATTCGATATCGCTCTTTCCAGTAATCATCAAGTAACCGATCTGTTACTATACTTCTTGCCTTCCTTTCCGAGAATCCTTCAACCCAGCCGGTTCTAATTGTACCTTTTTTCTTGTTTATTTTGTCCAGGGGCAGATCTCCCAGTGACATTAGAACCGCCGACCACACGCCCTCAAAGTCCTCATTAAAAAGTCTTTATATATTTTGAAGACTGCGAATCGGCAGAACGATCATCATAAGCCTGGTGTCTTGAAGAAGTACCAAGCAGGGTACATCCTGTTAAGAAAAACAATGGTATTATTAATAATATTTTTTAGGTGGGCATAATATTGCAATTAGAGTTTTTTGGATTTGGCTGATGGATGCTAACAGAGGCTATATATTTTTGTCAAGCAATTATCAGTATCCTGAATGTTGGGAGGATGGCCCTGAGTTGTTACAAGGGCGGCTTCAATGGCTGTTTCACCTGAATCAGATATGGGTGCACTGCGAAAGGAGAAGGAGAAAATAACAGTGCACCCATTTGTGAAAGGTTATAAGTCTCTCTTTACTTAGTTAACATAAAACTACCTGATTAGTTCCATTTAATTTTAGTTTTATCTGAATCGGGTTAATTATTGGTCAGACAATCCGGTAGTTTTTATATATGGATGACCATGAACGCCTGGCAAAGACAACGGGAATATTAGATTCCTTTGCCAGTTTCTTCGTTACGTTAGTGAGATTGTGATTGACATAGTCGTGCAATACAATGATCAAATCCATAGTCATCGGCATTCCTCTCTTAATAACGTTTCTATTCCTGCCGTTCATATGCCTGATATCGTCTACGCCAATTTTTTTCAATTCTTTTGGTATACTGCCAAGGTGGTCTCCACCAACTATTAATACGGACATGTTATTTTTCCTCCTCTATAAAAAAGGTAAAAGCAATCAACAATTAATCAACACGCAGACATATCTTTTTATGGTTACAATTCAATCGCAATCTGAGTGAACAAAGTTGAACGTTGATCTTCTGTACTGTTGTCAAAAATATCTTTTTCAAAATCATCGTTGAGATAACCAGCGGACCAAATGGTGTTGTCGAAGATTTCCTGATTCAGGACCACCCCAAAACGAGTTCCTGGAATGCTAAGGTCTTCAGCTTCATCAGAGCCGGCAATTTTAAATGCCACCTCTAAATTGCGCCACCAGTCGTGATTTAAACCAAATTCGATGTTCCAAACTGAAGGCTCGGCTTCCATACCGTTTTCGTCAGCCAACTCAGCAACACGGAATTCGTCCAGCGCACCCATATATTCAGCGTCCAAGAAGAACTTCCCCCAGCTTGAGGAAAGATAAGCTGCCCAGCCGTCCACCAATCTCTCCAGTGTACCTGGTACCACACCACTGATACCGTCTGTATCCGCCAGGTTTGACAAATAGGAGGCCCCGACCTGAAGGGTCAGTTCATTCGGTTCGCTTTCATATGTATAATTGGCATCAATACCAAAGGAATCGATCGCGTCTGCATCATCGTAGTTTTTTTCCACAGATCCGTTGAAGACATAGGCGGAAAGACCGAAGCCCAACTTCTCAAAACCGACCAGCAGCGCCTTTTCATTGATTTCACCAAAGGCCAGCGTTACCGGTACATCCATTAGCGGATCATCAGGGAAATGAGTCAGCACCGCCCCATATGGAACATAAAAATTACCGACTTTCGCATAGAACGGAAATTCATCCGAGTTACCTATAGTGAGGAAGCCTTCTTCTACATCAAGACTAGCATCGTCATCATTGAAGCCAGGATCTTCATACAAGAAGTTCGTTTCACCTGTCACCCATTTGTTGACAATTGCCTCGATACTCAACGAAACCGTAGTCAGGGAGATATCGTTTTCGTCTTCACCATTTGCATTCTGATCACGGTCAACCACTCCGGTCTCAATCAGGAGTCCAAAGTTAAACTTATCTATTGGACCTTTTTCCCCGAGTTCCTGAGCTTTTTCTGTCCAGTAATCCTCTCCGGGAACCAAGCCTCTAACCTCATCCCTTATTAATGCCTGAAGCTCTTCTTTTTGCTCTGTTTTAGCGGTTTCTGTCTGCTGTTTAAGCTGTTCCCTTAAATCTATAAGCATTTTTTCTATAGCTTCTACCTTAGCACTGAGAACCTCGTTACTTTCTGCTCCATAAATAATCTTGGTGCTAAGAGAAGGGCAGACAAGCATAAAAATAATAAACATAATAACATACTTTTTCATAATGAACCCCTTTTTGAATTAGTAGAAAATCTGATAAACTTGATTGAGACTCAATTTTAATTAATATATAAAAAAAAGTAATTTTCTTTAAGACTTTACGTAAACCTAGATGTTACAAATAGTAATCGAAAATAAACATCATGCTTCTTGTTGAGATTGAGTCTCAATAAATTCTATTCTATATGTTTTGCTTCTGATGTCAACAGTTTTTTAAATTTTTTTTGTTAGTTATCTTTTGCTACAAAGTCACTAAGACACGAAGAAATAGTTGCCTTTTTTCTTTATCACTCTTTATCCATATTAATCTGCGAAAATCTGCGTCCCAATGTTTTCTTTTCAATCTACCCTGCCCACCAGTTTGTAAGGCGGGAATTCCTGTAGTTTTAGTCACTTTTACTCCCCTGTTTCTTTCCCTTTGTGTCTTCGTGGCATAAGAGTTTACCTCATAGTGTATTTTATGTTTGACGGAAAAATTCAAGTCATTATACTTTCACCTGATACACACCTCTCCCCCTTACTTAAAAAGAGAAACAAGGTTGGTTTATTTTAAAAACAGTGCATAAGGGTAATTAAATTTTGTTAATTCAATCTATCCTGTTTATTGCAGGGATTACGGGTGTTTACTTTGGCGCTGAATGGCTGGTCAAAGGTTCCTCAAAGCTATCACGTGATCTGGGGATAAAGCCCATAGTAATAGGTTTAACTGTTGTTGCCTTTGGCACTTCCAGCCCTGAATTAGCAGTCAGTTTAACCGCATCTATAAAAGGGTCTAATGATATAGCGATCGGGAATATAATCGGAAGTAACATAGCTAATATCGGTCTTGTCTTTGGTATTGCCGCAATAGTTCTTCCCTTACAGGTCGAAAAAATCATTATGAAGAGAGAATTTCCATTGATGATTGCAATCTCAGCCGGTCTTTATTTTATGGCAATAGATAAAAAGATAGGGCTTGTTGACGGATTGGTTCTTTTCACAGGAATTATATTTTTTATAAGTTATCAAATTTATAATACTTTAAATTCAAAGGGAAAGTCAGGCAATTCAACCGGTAACGCGGATGAAACCCCTTCTCCCTCCTCATCGGGATACTCTTCCCTTCAGCATTCAGACTCAGGTATCCCTGATGATAATGCAGGCACAACAGAGCGAGCAGATAAACAAAGTCAGACAAGGAGGAATTTATTATTTAATATAGTTTATATTATAATTGGATTAGCATGTCTCTTAGTCGGCGCGCATATATTAGTTAAATCTGCAATCTTTATAGCCGGCAGGCTGGGAGTGAGCGAAATGGTTATCGGCCTGACAGTAGTTGCCTTTGGTACTTCAGTACCGGAATTGGCAACAGCAATTGTAAGTGTTTTTAGAAGAGAGGTGGATATAGGTATGGGAACTGTGATCGGGAGTAATATCTTCAATATACTCATGGTCATTGGATCAGTAGCATTGGTAAGGCCATTAAATGTGGCAAGAGAGACGCTCTTCTTTGAATTCCCGGTAATGCTGCTTTTCTCTGTAGCCTTAATACCGATGATAAGAGGCAATCTGAGGGTTAACAGGCTTGAAGGCTGCCTGCTGACTGCAGGATACTTTGTATTTATTTTTCTACTGTTTTATAGATAAAAGGATATTTTCGCCACAAAGACACAAATGCACCAAGAGGACTTATTTTCAAATATTCTTTCTTTGTGTCTTGGTAACTTAGTGGCTGAACTTCTACAAAATGACACTATTAATA
>CAXGMX010000069.1:0-9721 GCA_964010955.1 uncultured bacterium | reverse complement strand
CCTTCATTAATAACGCTACAGGCATAAACCCGCAGGCAGTTATACCAGTCACCTTTTTGTAATTGATGAAACCGTCAAAATCCAATGCAAGGATGCGTTCGAACGCCCCATAGTCAAGTTTCTTTATATTAGCCTCCACATCCTTTTTAAAAAGGAACATAATTACGTCCGTAACCATAATGGGTAAAGTCGGAACTTACAACTATCAACGTATCCTCATCTATTAAATGTCTTAATTTATCAGCGATAAAATCAAATTCTTCGTTACTAAGCCTGCTGATTAATAAGGGAATGAGTTCAAAGTCGTCTCCAAGTACTGTTTGCAAAAAAGGTAATTGTGTCTCCAGGGAGTGTTCTCTCTTGTGTGCCTGCTTGAATGTCCCGATAAAAGGAGGATTATTTATAAGGTTGTTGCAGATACCCTGATTCAGTTTTACAAGTCCCAACGGTGTCTTATAGGCCTCAACATCAAGTATCGATGCTCCACTCCATCTGCGTCTTGAATAGTGGCTGGGAGCAAGTACTATTACTCTTTTATATTTGTAATCCTTTATGGCTTTAAAACCATATGCCGCTACTGACCCCGAATACTGGTAGCCTGCATGTGGAGAGATTATGGCCACAGGTTTACCCGGCAGGCTCTCTATGAATGCCTTATCCAGATAATTATTCACCTTCTTTGAGAGTTCGGCTTCTGATTCAGGATAAAAACGCCCGGCAACGGCAGGTTCACGTACATTCTGCGCTTCTCCCAAAAGGTCTTCTATCAGGGGATCTTCTGCGTAACTTATAGAATGTACGTTTATACAAAAAATGAAGAAAAAAAGTAATGAGAGATATTTATACATATGGCTCTCCCCCCCCCTATCCGAGGTATTTTATAGCAACAAATCCGCTGATTAATAGTATTACAAATATAATGGTAAAGAGATTAAAGTACTTCTCTATGTATACCTTTATCTTCGGGCCGAATGTATAGAGCAACCATGCAACCAGGAAAAACCTTCCGCTTCTACCTATTGCAGATGCCAGGATCAGGATAAAGATATTTACTTTGCAAGCACCGGCAGCAATAGTAAACACCTTGTAAGGGATAGGTGTAAACCCGGCCACCGCAATTGCCGTAAATGCGTTATTTTGATATTGAGTACTCACCGCATTAAACGCGTCAGTAATGTTATAAAAGTTGATAATTGGACTTCCAACATACTCAAATAGCTGATAACCAATAAAATAACCAAAACATCCTCCTAGTACCGATCCTGCAGTGCATATCCATGCATACCTAAAAGACCTGGCTGGTATAGCAACTGCCAGCGCTATTAAGAGAACATCCGGCGGTATTGGGAAAAAAGAGGATTCACAAAATGCAAGTGCAAAGAGTGCCCATGTACTGTGAGGGGTATTTGCCCAATGTATTGTCCAATCATACAGTCTCCTTATATGATTTGCTTTTTTTATAACATGCTCTTTTTCAATAGATTCCATATTAACTGTGTAACGAATTAACCCTTGCTTAATTATACCTTGTTCATCATTTTAGGTTTATAAATACAATACGGCTCTTCTGCCATATAGTCTCCTGTTTCATAGAACGCACGTGCCCTGCAGCCTTCGCAGACCTTTTTGTATTCACATTCACCACACTTGCCTCCCAGAAGGTCCGGTTCTCTGAGTTTAGCAAAGACCGGAGAATCCTTCCAGATATCTTTAAACTTCTGTTTCTTGATATGTCCCGCCTCTACAGGCAGGTATCCACAGGGGAACACCTCTCCCTTGTGAGAAACAAAGCAAACTCCGGTTCCAGCCAGACAACCCTTCGTCATGGCGGCCATACCATGTGTTTTTGGTGTAATTTTAGTGCCCTCTTCTTTTGCCCGCTCTCGCATTATCCTGAAGTAGTGAGGCGAGCACGTCGCCTTTGTCTGGATCACTGCATCTTTGGACAAATCATAGAAAAGGTTAAGGAGATACTCATATCTTTCAGCCGGCAGCATCTGGTCCTCGGCTATTTCAACCCCGCAGCCTACCGGAACCAACATAAATATGTGAATAGCCTCGGCACCCAATTTAACAGCAAGGTCATACAGGTCACGAAGCTGATTTTCATTGTGTTTCGCAATCGTACAGTTGACCTGCATACTCATCCCTAAATCCTTTAAATGATTGAATCCTTCGATTGCCTTTTCAAAAGATCCCTTCAGTTTTCGGAATTTATCATGAGTTTCTGCGTCCGCACCATCAAGGCTAATGGAAACCCTGGATACTCCGGCATCGACAATCTTCCTGGCCATGGCTTCATCCACCAATGTACCATTGGTAGCCAACGCCACAGTTAAACCTTTTTCTACTGCATGTTTTGCAATATCGAATATGTCAGGACGAAATAGCGGTTCTCCCCCGCTTAAGACGAGGATTGGATTACCTGCTTCGGCTATGGCATCAACGAGTTCGAATGATTCTTCTGTTGTCAAATCATCATTTGCCAACTGGGTGCTGACATCCAGTCTCCTGCAGTGGACACATTCCAGATTGCAGCCGGCAGTTGTTTCCCAGAAGACAAGCCGCAGTTGGTTTTTTCACATTCTTCATATATTTGATGAGAAACCTTGCCATGCCCGTGCTCTTTTATTTGTGAATAAACTTCCTTGATAGTTCCTTCCGGCATACCATGTGGCATATCTTGAGAACCTGAATCTTTACCGTGAAAACCCTTCATACTCGCCCCCGCTATTCTGAATTATTGATAAAATCCACAAAATTGTTTGTACTTGACAAGACAATTTAGCACTGTAATATTAATTTTTTGCACAATTTGAAGCAATTTTACCCTTATTTTATATAAATTCAAAGACAAAAATATCTGAAGATAGTTCATTTTTCTATTACACAGAAAATAACCAGAAAGAAACTGCATAATACCATGAAAACCAGAGAGAAAGTAATTGTATACGATACAACGCTGCGTGACGGCAGTCAGACTGAAGGCATCTCCTTTTCTTTTACAGGATAAGATCGGAATAGCCCTTAAACTCGACGATCTTGGTGTAGATTATATTGAAGGTGGTTATCCTTTATCAAACCCCAAAGATAAGAGTTTCTTCAAAGAGATCAAAAAGGCCTCACTGAAGAATGCTAAGATTGCGGCTTTTGGCAGTACAAAGCGGGCGAATAAGAAGGCATCGGAAGATCCTGGAATAAAAGCACTGCTTTCAACAGAGATGCCTGTCGTAACAATCGTAGCTAAAAGCTGGGACTTTCATGTAACCGAGGTTCTCAAGGTCTCATTAGATGAAAACCTGAAGATGGTTTCTGAAACGGTCAAGTATTTGAAATCAAAAGGAAGAGAAGTTATTCTCGATGCAGAACATTTCTTTGATGGCCACAAGAATAACTCAAGATATGCATTAAAGGTTTTGAAAGTAGCACAGGACTCAGGTGCTGATACGATTGTCCTTTGTGATACCAACGGAGGTTGTTTATCACATGAAGTAGAGAAGATTACCGGCAGCGTCGTAAGCAGGATAAAGATCCCTTTGGGTATACACACGCACAACGACTGCGAACTGGCAGTTGCCAACACCCTTACAGCCGTAAACGCCGGAGTCCGGCATGTACAAGGGACAATTAACGGACTTGGAGAGAGATGTGGCAATGCTAACCTGTGTTCGGTAATCCCCAATCTGGTTATAAAAAATAAATTCAGGTGTCTTGGCAGTACCGAACTGAAAAAACTTACGGAAATATCAAGATATGTCAATGAAGTAGCAAACTTTGTCCCCATGCACAACCAGCCTTTTGTTGGTTCAAGTGCGTTTGCGCACAAGGGAGGTCTGCACGTAAATGCAATACAAAAAACAAGAGTACCTATGAGCATATAGAACCTGAAACGGTTGGAAACGAGAGAAGAATATTAATTTCTGAACTGTCCGGAAGCTCAAACATTCTAAAAAAGATAGAAAAATACAAAATCGAGCATGACAAGAATATAATGCGAAAGATTCTTAAGAAAGTCCAGGACCTGGAGAACCAGGGATATCATTATGAGTCTGCGGAGGGTTCGTTCGACCTCCTCGTTAAGAAAATAATAGGCAAACACAAAGGCTTCTTCGATCTTGAAGATTTCAGGGTAATTGTAGAAAGAGGAAAACGCGGAAAATTAATTACCCGTGCAACTGTTAATGTAAATGTTAACGGCATGGATGAATTGACGGTTAGCGATGGAGACGGCCCTGTAAACGCCCTGGACGGTGCATTACGAAAAGCACTTGAAAAATTTTATCCGTCTCTCAGGGATATGCATCTTATGGATTATAAAGTACGCGTTATCAATCCTACAGAAGCAACCGCTGCAAAGGTGAGGGTCATAATAGAATCTCACGACCACAAAGATATCTGGGGTACAGTCGGAGTATCTGAAAACCTGATTGAAGCAAGCTGGCAGGCGCTTGTTGAAAGTATTGAATATAAACTCTTGAAGGATGAAGATGGAAACTGATTTACCAACAAAATACAATCCCGGAGAAGTCGAAGACAAATGGTATAGCTTCTGGGAAGAAGGCAGCTTCTTCCATAGTAAACCAGACCCAGACAAGAAGCCGTTTACTATAATAATTCCTCCTCCAAATGTTACAGGTGTTTTACACATGGGACATGCGCTCAATAATATATTGCAGGATATAATTATAAGATGGAGGAGGATGCAGGGCTTTAATACATTGTGGATGCCGGGGACTGACCATGCAGGCATAGCAACACAAAATGTCGTTGAGAAAGAATTAGCTAAAAAGGGTTCAAATCGTCACAAGTGTGGACGTGAAAAATTCATCGATGAAGTGTGGAAATGGAAAAAAGAATACGGCTCAGAAATCCTGAAACAATTAAGAAAACTGGGCTGTTCGTGTGATTGGGAAAGGGAAAGATTTACGATGGACGAAGGTTTATCAAAAGCCGTAAAAGAGGCATTTGTTAAACTATATGAGAAAGGGCTTATATACAAAGGAAAATATATCATTAACTGGTGCCCGAGATGCCTTACCGCCATTTCAGATGATGAGGTAGAACATGAAGACCACGAAGGACATCTATGGTATATCAGATATCCTTTCCGGGATGAACCTCACCTCTTCATCAATATTGCAACAACACGCCCCGAAACGATGCTGGGCGATGTTGCAGTTGCAGTAAATCCTGATGACGAAAGATACAGGGAAATGATTGGTGAGATGCTAATACTCCCTGTGGTAGGACGTGAAATACCCATTATTGCAGATGACGCTGTTGATCCCAAATTTGGTACGGGAGCAGTCAAGGTCACTCCCGCACACGATCCAAACGACTTCGAAATCGGAAAGAGACTTAATTTAGACTACGTTGTGATTATGAACGAAGACGGCACTATAAAAGGCGATGCGGGGGATTACATTGGTATGGACAGATATGAATGCCGGGAGGCATTAATAGAGGAGCTTAAGGAAGAAAAACATATTGTGAAGGTTCAACCTCACTCCCACTCGGTAGGACATTGCTATCGCTGCAGAACCGTTATCGAGCCATATCTCTCTGACCAGTGGTTCGTCAAAATGAAACCTCTGGCAGATGCGGCAATTGAAGCACAAAATAATGGAGACGTCAGTTTCTATCCAGAAAGATGGACAAAGGTGTATATGAGCTGGCTGGAAAACGTAAGAGACTGGTGTATCTCAAGGCAGATATGGTGGGGACACAGGATTCCGGCCTGGCAATGTGAGAGTTGTGACGAAATAATCATTACCCGTGAGACTCCTGAGAAATGCACAAAGTGCGGTAATGATAAGCTGGTCGAAGAGACAGATGTTCTGGATACATGGTTCAGCTCCGCACTATGGCCTTTTTCAACTATGGGATGGCCTGAAGAAACGAAGGAACTGGAATATTATTATCCGACATCTACACTCGTAACCGACCGGGGTATCATATATTTCTGGGTGGCAAGGATGGTGATGATGGGGCTGGAGATCAGGAACAAAGTCCCCTTTCAGGATGTTTACGTACATGGCACTATACTCGATGAACTTGGAAGGAAAATGAGTAAGTCTCTGGGCAACGGCATTGACCCTTTGCTGATGATTGATCAGTACGGTGCGGATGCTGTCAGGACATCCATAATCATGCTGACTGTCGAGGGACAGGACGTAAAGCTCAATGAAAACAAGTTTGAGATGGGAAGGAATTTTATCAACAAGGTATGGAATGCCGCCAGATTTGCGATAATGAATCTGGAATCTGATGGATTACCTGACGTTCAAATCAAAGAGGATGACTATCCCTTTGAAGATAAATGGATAATAAGCCGTCTGAATTCAGTTACAGAAACATGCACAAACTCCCTGGAGAAATACAGGTTCAACGAGGCTATAAGGACACTTTATGAATTTATCTGGAATGATTTCTGTGATTGGTACCTGGAGATAATCAAACACAGGCTTTATGACACGGATAATAAGGAAGGCAGGGTGGTGGCACAGAAAGTGTTGGTATATGTGCTTGATAACACTCTTCATTTACTTCACCCGTTTGCTCCTTTTATGACTGAAGAAATATGGCAGTACTTAAAAAGTATAGCATCTCAAAACAAATCGATCTTTGTTGATTCAATGGAAAATGAAAGCTTGATGATAAGCCGGTGGCCCTGCCATGATGAAGCAAAAATCAAGAACAACGTAATTGAAACAATGACATTACTTCAAGATATAGTCAGGGCTGTACGAAATATCAGGCGTAATTTTAATATACCTAATAAACAAGAAATAAATTTACAGATTTTTGCTCATGATGATGTAGCTAAGAAGAAACTTGATGGCCATCAAGGATTTCTGAAAAAGATGGCAAATCTGAATCGTCTAGAAATAGATGTTCGCACCGAATTTTCGGGAAAGAGAATCCCTCTCTCTGAGGTGGTGGGAGATTACCAGATATTCGCTCTTGGGGATTTTGATATAGTTAAAGATAAAGAAAGAGAGAAACAACTGAAACACTTGAATAAAGTTGAGTCACATCTGGGGGTAGTGCAGAAAAAACTTCACAATGAAAGCTTCGTCAAGAACGCCCCTGAGAAAATCGTTAACGCCGAGAAGGACAAAGAGACGGAACTCCTTGGACAAATTACTAAGATAAAGGAAGCCTTACAGGGCTTAGAGAAAAGTGTATCGAATTAAATTAGTTCTAATATTGTGTTTGTTTTTTGCAGCGTCTACAGCACTGGGCGAAGAAAACCTACCTAAAGAAGAGTTATATAATGAATGTCCGGAATGCGGAACAAAATACTCATATGATATTAAATTTTGCGGAAAGGATGGAAGTAAATTAGTAGAAACGCAGAAAAGCTCGGTATGCCCGAAATGTAAAAAGGCAGGTGTTCCCGGAGAAGAATTCTGCAGGGAAGACGGAGAAAGGCTCATAACTATTGAAGAGAGAATAGTAAAAGAACAAACGCTTCATGAAAACAGGATAAAGGCAGCAAAACATTACGAAAATGGTAATAAATTCTCTGATAGTGAGGAATACGATAAAGCATTAAAAGAATACAAAAAAGCCGTAGACTTATACCCGGAGTTACCAAAGCTGCAATACAATATAGGTTGGCTTTACGGAAAGATTGGAATGCACAAGGAGGCAATTGAACATCTTAGAAATTATTGTGATCTGGCGCCGGAAGCAGAGGATGTTGACAAGACAATCACCATGATAGCCGTATTACAGAGAAATTTAGACAAGAAAAATAAATTAGTAGATAAATACAATAAAAGAGATGATATTATGACTGCTGCTCTGCCCGGTATAAAAGAAAAATGTGATATGGTATTAATACCTGCAGGGCCATTCATTATGGGAATTGATGGCATAAAAGAGGATCAGCGTCCGAGTCACAAGGTCTATGTTGATACATTCTACATTGATAGATATGAAGTAACAAATGCCCAATATTATGAGTTTTTGAATTACATCAATAAAACAAATGACCATAGTAAATGCCGAAACAACGAACCTACCAATAAAGATCATACCCCATTTAACTGGGAAAAAGATTATTTTAATCACCCGAAATATCCTGTTGTCAGGGTAGACTGGTTTGACGCTTGTGCTTATGCGGCCTGGGCAGGTAAGAGGCTGCCAACAGAAGCCGAGTGGGAAAAGGCTGCAAGAGGAACAGACGAAAGAAAATGGCCTTGGGGTAATGAATGGAATCCTGAAAAATGTAATACAGGAGACCCCGAACCAATTGGGAGTTATGAGGATGGCAAAAGTCCGTATGGATGCTACGACGTGGCTGGAAGCGCTGCAGAATGGTGTGCTGACTGGGGAGATACGAGTTATTACAGCAGAAGTCCCAAGAGAAATCCAAAAGGACCGGAAAAAGGTAATAAGAAAATCATTAGAGGTGGTTCCAGGTTTGCTAATGTCGGCATTCTACTGCGATGTACCGGAAGAAAAACAATGGAACCAATTCTTGGGAATATGGGCGTAGGGTTTCGTTGCGCAAAATAAATTTGAGAATCAGCATATTAAGATAACACCTCCGGAACCGGTTAAACGAATGGCACTTAATAATGTTACTTTTTAGAAGCAAAAGCAGTGATATTTAAGAGAACCCTCAGATTACACTAAAGAATTACCTGCCTAACCACTATAATACCAACAAGATACGCCCTTTGATTATATTTCCCGGGAATTCTTATAAACTATTTTATAGATTTATATTATCAATATGTTATCATGACATTTTAAGGAAAATGATATGCAGGTCAAAGAAAGAGATTCTGACAAAAGATGTAATGAAAGAATAGATCTCTCATTCACAATAACGTTGCCTGGTCAAGATGGTGAGACGAAGAATATCAGTGCCAGTGGTGTTTATTTCGAAGTAATAACAGATGACATAGAAGCATTTACCCCGGGCACAGTAATACCAATTCAAATAACAGCAACCACTTCCACTCCTGGCTTTGAAGAGAGAAATATCAAACTTAAGGGGGAGGGGTGCATTGTCAGAAATAATATAAAAAATGTTACCACTCAAGGTAATAGATTGGGTGTAGCTTTGGAATTCAAGAATAAACTTAATATTCTATCTGATCTAATTTAATGAATTACCTCTTGAATTTTGCTATTTAATATGTATAATTTCCATCCACATTCTTTAAAATCTAAAAATTAATGCAGGAGATATTCTAATGGGAGACCTTTTAAACAAACTAGATGAAATAATGACGAGTGATCGGGTGCGTAAACTTGGTGGATTATTCTGCCTGGTTACGATCATCATAACAGCAGCGGCATTCATCATAGGCGCAGGAAGTTTGTTAAAGTCAGCGAAAGGCCCAGTCGCAGATGTAGAAGTCACTGAAGGAGAAGGCAACGGCGAAGGGGCAGCAGAAGAGGAAGCAACTGATGAAGGCAATGAAGAAGAAGCTGAGGATAAGGCTGAAGAAGAAGCCGAAGAATAAATCCTGCTTACAAATTGTCTCGCAATGATAATGGAAGTTCTTCCTCCTCTTTGTATATTTCATGACAATTATCACAAGTCGTCAGCAGCCGGTTAAATTCAACATCTATGGCCTCCGTATTATGTTCTTTACATAACAAGATTAAATTCCTTACGGCATCAAAAATACTGCTGCCCATTACAACAAATTCACTTGAAACACTACGATGCTCCTTCATATATAATTCCACACATACG
>CAXGMX010000068.1:0-9751 GCA_964010955.1 uncultured bacterium | reverse complement strand
CATTTTCTTCAATTGTTGCAATTGTGACCAATCCTTTTTCATTACATACAAAAGCACTCATGTAACCGTACTCAACAACAATCATCTCCAAATATCTAACAGTTTCTGCATACCTTTTATCATTCCTGGCAAGATTCACGCTATTTGCCATATAAGGGTTATCTGCAATAACCAGGACATCCTTCATCCTTTCACGCATCCAGTTGGACACCAGCACTGCCTGCTTCCCCCCAACAATTTCGAGATTATCCATGACCACAGTCTTAAGATCTCTCTGTATTATCGGGTATGCAATAATCCTTAGCAAAACAAACGGCAGCAAAGTAAAGAATATCAGCATTAATATGATGTAATTTTTAATTGAAAACATTGTTTTCTCCGCAATTTTAAAATTTTGGGATTTCAAAATTAGGCTCAAACTGGCCATGTAGTACAAAAATTTATATTATGATTGTACCCAACAGAAGTCTTTTAGTTTCTATCCAGGGAAACCTCCCATTGTCAGAACAAATTACCACCAACTTGACGGATAATCCCTTTTGCCTGCCTTGTTAATGATAACGGCAGTTAGCAACAAGATAAAGGCCCCTAAAAGAACGGGGTTTATTATGAATCCATAGCCTACACCCAATCCCCCGGTTTGAATAGCCACGTATGCAGTTGCACCTGCCGGTGGATGCATTGAATAAGTCGCCATCATAAAGACGATTGTGAGGGTAACACCAAGCGCAAGAGACCACCAGGTGAGACCAAAGAAATCATACACGGCTACACCCATTAGTGCACCGAGAAAATGACCTAACATGACATTTCTTGGTTGTGCAAGTGGTGCTTTATAAGCACCATAAATCAATACTGCCGTTGCACCAAAAGGCCCTAATAACATAGGACAGTTCCATTTAAAAGCCAAAGCCGCAGTAATTCCTATACCCACTATCGAACCTATGAAAGTAATCCATATCTCTCTCGCAGGTAGTGGCGGCTGTGGTGCTCTGGGCAAACCTTTTACTTGATCAAAGACCTTATCCAATAATGACATAGTTTCATTCTCCTCATGAAGAACTTATAAAATAGACAGGCGAAGAACGCTTATTCTCCGATGCTTATTATTTATTATCGTAATATACAAGCAATGAATGTGCATGCCTGGGTACAATTCTTCAATCTGCGACTACCTGTTAAGTTTGATTACTGCAAGCGTGAAACTTACAGGTAGTCGCAGAACACAACCACGATTAAATTTGCATTCAACCGTGGTTGTGTATCTGCTCTATTTGATACTATTCTTCGAAGCTGCAGTTAATGTACCCGCAAGCTTCTCAAAACCTCCTTCACTACAGCAAACATCCGGCCTTGTGAAACAACCATCTATTTATGCAGTTGGAGGCCTAAGAATAATCTCGTTATCATTTTCATCTAACCCAATTACCTGACCTCCAGGAACTGCTCCCTGAGTCGGATCTGTAAGGCTGATTGACAATCCTCCATCACTTTTTTCAGGTTTCAGCCCTAGGTTAGGCGCATATGTAGCATACCAGTACACAAGGCCGAAAAAGCCGCCGCCAACGATATTACCAAGAGTAACTGGAAGCATGTTATAGGCAAAGCCGCCGCAGGTAACCGTATCAGGGTGAGCAGTAAAGAGACTAGTCCCAAATATAGTCATATTAGCGATACTATGCTCAAAACCACAAGCTATAAAGGCAAAAAGACACCAGAATATCAGGAATATCCTCGCGGCCTCATTCTTTGTTTTCGCTGCCATCCAGACCGCCAGACAGACGAGCGCATTACAGAGAATACCCCTGCAAAACAGCTCTATCCACGGAGCATTCATTTTGGCACTGGCGACCTTCCCGATAAATTTACCGGTAACGTTTCCATCTGCCAACCCCGTACACGCCATACACCAAGCTAACAGTAACGCACCGGCAAGGTTAGCAAACCAACATACAGTCCATAACCAGATCATCCATCCCCAACTTGTTTTTCCATTGAGACAGCCTATCAACATCACCATATTGTTGCCTGTAAATAATTCGGAACCTGCAAAGACGACCAGCGTCAAGGCGATTCCGAAAGATATACCCATAATAATCTTAACGGCTGGAGAACCAACGGAAGCGAACTGCGCTCCAACAGTAAATATGAGAAGAATTCCAAATCCGATGTACATACCTGCCAGCATTGAGAGAACCCAATACTGTCCGAATCTGTTTTTTATCATATCTTCCTTCGCAACTGCCACACCAGTAAACGTATCAATTGTTGCTTTCATTTAAAGCATCCTCCTCGTTCCGTTAGAAATATAAAAGATAATATAAAATAAATCCCGTAATAATATGAAGGCTCCCTTCTGCTACATCCCCCATATCACACACACTAATAAAATCTAAAACTGGTACTTCTAAAAAATACACTAATGCTGAACGACGAACAGGTAAAACTTATCGTAGTATCATGGTAACGCAATCGTGATACCAATAATTATTTAAAGGCTAAACGACTGACTAGATTTTATAAGCATAACTACACAAAGAAGATACGAATATTTTGCAAATTCACAATTTACACCTGGAAAACAAAGCCTTTGACAATATGTCAATTCCTCATTAGAAGGTGAATTTTTCAGCGACACAATGTCTTTCCTGCACGAGAAGTAGAATTACTTAGTAACATAAGATGATATAGAAGTCTAAGAAACTGGTAAGTCTATAAAAAAGCCTTAATGTTTATGGAGGCCCCCTCCACCACTCTAGCCTTTCAAAGGCTAGCCGATGCCCAGCTGCTTTAAGTTTGTTTGATTTGAATTTATTTGAGAATCTTACTTTAGATTGTTAACAAGTCAAGAAAAAAATTAGAGCTATAGTATCTTTTCTTGTTTTATATAGTGTGGATACTCTATGCATGCTCTATAAGGAAAAAAGTAGAGTACTTCGAAATAAACTTGAATAAAACACCTATACACGGGAATTAGAGTGTTTATCCCTGATTACATATAGTGTGAATGCTCTATGCGTAATAGTGTAAATACTCTATGTGTGCTCTATAAGGAAAAAAGTAGAGTACTTCGAAATAAACTTGAATAAACACCTATACACGGGAAGGATGTGCGGAGCCAGCTTTCTGGCATTAGCCTGGGGGTATAAAATAAATGTTACAGGTGTGGTGGTGGGGCTCTTCCTTGCTAACGGAATGTTTTTCAAGAAGTGTAAATATTAAAGAATGGGTACTTTTCTTTCAACATCTCTTTCAGGCCTGTTTAATCTGAAATACTACCGGGTAAAAGTTTGAAACATATCAGAGGTACATTACAATACTCACACAGGTGGGGATCAACCTAATCTTAAGGCCTGGCTTAAAATCAGGTCTTACATATCACCGGAAATGTAGTTTTCGAGTTGTCTAATGGTAAATTCTTTATCCATCACGTACTGCTTCACAGCATCACCGATACTCACAATACCAACCAATTTCTCCCCATCGAGGACCGGTAAATGGCGAACACGTTTTTCCGTAAACAGCACCAGACATTCGTCCAATGTCTGATCAAGACGCACATAACATGGATTTGCACTCATCAGATCCTTAATTAGAGTATCCTTAGAAGATTTTCCTTTAAGGACAACGTTCCTTGCATAATCACGCTCGGAAAACATTCCCACAACTTTTTCACCTTCAACTACCACTAACGCACCGAGGTTTTTTTCAGCCATTACTTCCAAACCCCTGTATACAGTTTCCTGTGGTGAAATGGTCAGTGTGCCACCAGTTTTATCCCTCAACATATCTTTTACAGTAATCATCATATAATTCTTATTTCCTAATTGTATTGCTAGTTGTTTTACGTAAGCAGTTTCAGAAAAATAAACTCTACTATAAACATACATAATACCGGCTTGGTAAAATCGTAATATGATAATACTATTTACTTAATCCGTGTTCAAGTATTAAAACAAATTTTTCATAATAAGTAGTTGGGACTGCCAATTACTTTATTGCCTGTCATTCTGTATTCTGTACCGGTCAGCCAGTCTTCATCCGTACCGGCACTGGCAGACGATGCTGATTCCGGCGGGGACGGGCTCGTTCGGCAGGTAAAGAAATTACAATATTGCTTTTAAGATTCTAAAAGGAACAATCTCATTTACCCTCTTCTTTTCTCTTCCAGCCGAGTAATAAATCAGTATACTCTCCGTGTTTCCAAAAGGAATATGCACTGTGCTTGATTCCTACTTTCTCCTCGATCTCCGCAAAACGTTTTAGTTTGCTGGCTTCATCCTTAATCTGTAAAAGCCAGCGGTCCTGTGCCCATTCCCAATACCCATACACGGGGCTGTAATAAGCGTTGTGTGACTTGGCTTTATAGATGGCATCAATGATGTCGACCAGCATCTCGTAGGTTAATCTTTCTATGTTAGATACATTATATTTTCTCATCTCTCCCTTTCCCGGCAAAAGGCTGAAGACATTGTGACCGGTGGAATCCGGGGCAAGGTCAATGGGCATGGGATCAATCAGATTATCATTATACAAGTCCATCACAATGTGCATTGCCTCGCGGTATTTTGTAAAGCTCAGCTTAACCGCCTCGTCCATGGCCTCTAAGTGGTCCCTTGCGAATCTGGGTGAGTGACAATCCTTACAAACCGTAATCCATGCATCTCTTGTCGTCTTGTATTGGTTAGCCCCTCGATCCACAAGAGAAGTTCCCATGTAGGTATAAACCGTTGATGTATTGATAACATTATGATCTCCTTTGGGCATGTGGCAGTATGCACAGGTTGGAACGGGATAGTTTTCTGCATTCAGTGGTTTTGTCCAGTCCCAGGTCTGTCCTTCCCCCTGAAAAATCATACCGTGGTATGACTGCATGTACATCTCATACTCATATTGCTCAGGACCTGAATGACAGACCGCACAGCTGTTTGGCTTCCTTGCCTCGGCCGTAGAAAATCTGTGTCTGGTATGGCAGCCATCGCATCGGTTCTCAACTGCATGACAGCCGAGGCAGGCAGCCGTTTCTTCGGCAGGTTTTTCCGTCTGGCATCCCAGCTCGATCAATTCAAAATGATAGGCATGAGCATGCGAACCTTGACCACCTTCACGATGTCCTTTTAATTGTTTTTCGTGGCATTCACCACAGATATCATATGAAGGCATTATGAGCTTTTTGTGATTCTTTCCATGACATTTATCGCATCCAACTACGTCTTTTCCGCTGGGTGGTGTTCCGTGTCTGCTCTGTTTCCATTGTGTAACAATTCCGGGACTTTCTACCGTGTGACAGGTTACACATTGTTTATTTGTGAATTCTCCTTCAACAGTACTGCCCGGATGAAAGGTATCGCTGTTGTAATAGTACGCCGGATCGTACCATCGTATCAAAGGCAAAAAGTTATAGAGATGTCCATACTTTCCCTTTCCGGGAAAGAGCTTCTCCGGGCCTGTATAAAAGCTTGAAAGCCCACCTGCATGGTGAACATTTCCTGAATCATCGGGGCCGACTCTTTCACCCAGGAGTTTGGCCATCTCATATTGGAATTTCAAGCTGCCTGACATCTCCCGTGGTGTTGCCGTTGTTTCACCCAAAAGTACTTCAAGATCCATTGGGCTGGACTTTTCTGTTTCTTGTGCAAGGGAAGGGGTTAAAATATGGGGAATAAAAAAGATGTATACAATTAGAAACGTGATGATCGAGAACTGTTTTGTGTTAATATTTAACATAATTACCTCCATATAATCTAGTATCAACGAGTGTTAGAAAAGCAACACAAATAACACAAATAACATGTGAATTTTAACATGGAATGAAAATAAATACACTTTTTATTTGCTTAAATCAACTGATAAGCATTGATATATTGTGATTTATATACTACCATAAGCTTTATATAAATTTTCCGTATAAACCTGTTGGATATCTTATAAATGAAGGCAGTAGTTAAGACAAAACGCACGAAGGGTATGGAGTTCATAAAGGTACCCGCTCCGCGAATAGGTCCGAGAGATGTGCTTATCAAGGTTACGTTCGCATCTATCTGCGGTACAGACGTGCATGTACATGACTGGACTCGCTGGGCACGACATCGCTTCACACCACCACGTATCATTGGTCATGAGTTTGTTGGAAATGTGAAAAAGATTGGTGATGAAGTGACTCGGGTAAATGTTGGTGATCGTGTTTCTGCCGAAAGCCATATCTCTTGCGGAGACTGTTACCAATGCAGAACTGGATATTCTGAGGTATGTAAAAATCTCAGGCTATTGGGAGTAGACCATGATGGTGCATGTGCTGAATATCTCACCCTGCCGGAACATGTCCTGTGGAAGAACGATCCAGATATTCCCGATGAATGGGCTGCTATCCAGGAGCCATTCGGGAATGCCATTGATACCGTTATGACGGAGGATGTCTCCGCAAAGACAGTCTTAATCCTTGGTGCGGGACCGATAGGACTCTTTGCAACCGGTATTGCAAGGGCCAGTGGCGCATCATTAATCATTGTGTCAGACCCCAACAACTATCGACTGAATATCAGCAAAAAAATGGGGGCACATATAACCCTTAATCCAAAAAGGCAGGATATAACACCTCCCATCCTTGAAGCTACAAATAATAATGGTGTAGACGTCGTCCTGGAATTTTCGGGTAATACTCAAGCATTGAATCAGGGGCTGAAAACCATTACACCCGGAGGTAGAATCTCTATCCTTGGTATTTACGAAAGACGTGTTTCGATCGATCTCAACAAAGAGATTATTTTTAAGAAAATCCGTATCTATGGAATAACAGGACGCAAGGCGTTTTCCACATGGTATAAGACCTCGCATTTCTTATCCTCCGGTCTTGTCGACCCGGGCCCCATCATCACCCATCAGTTCTCGTTAAAGGATTACGAAAAGGGCATAAAACTTATGAGAGATGGAAAATGACGGAAAGGTTATTTTGAAAGTATAATAATTCAATTCTGGACGCAGATGAACGCAGATTATGAGGATTTTAAAAATATCAGACAAGATAACAGGATAAATAAGATGATTAAAAATCCAGTTCATCTTGTTAATCCTATCAAAACTGAATCTAGCTAAGAAAAATAGCTATCTGTGTGCCCGCCTGAATGACGAAGTCGGGCAGGTATCTGCGAAAACCCGTGTCCTATTTGATTTAAGGAAAAGGTATCATGAATAATTTGGATTTTATTAACGAAGAATTAGATAAACTCAAGGAAGCCGGTCTGCTCATTAACATCCGTACAATAGAAGGGCCTCAGGGAGCACGGATTAAAGTAGACGGAGAGAAGGTACTCAATCTCTGCTCTAATAATTATCTTGGGCTTGCAAACGACCACCGATTAAAGACAGCTTCTCAAAAGGCTATTGACGCTTATGGCGTAGGCCCTGCGGCAGTCAGGACTATCGCAGGCACGACAATACTGCACAAAGAACTGGAGCGAAAGCTTGCACTTTTTAAAGGAGTAGAAAGTACTATATCATTTCAATCCGGATTCTGTGCAAACCTTGCCGTTATTCCGACAATCGTTGGCAAAGAAGATGTTGTTTCTCCGATGAACTCAACCACGCAAGCATCATTGACGGCTGCCGACTTTCTAAGACCAGAATAGTACGATATGAACACTGTAACCCTGAAGACCTTCAGTCAAAAATTCATACTGAGAAAGATATCAGGCGAAAGCTTATTATTACGGATGGTGTTTTCAGTATGGAGGGAGACATTGCACCATTGCCTGAAATTGTAGAAATAGCTGAAAAATATGGTGCAATTACCATGGTGGACGATGCACACGGCGAGGGAGTATTGGGCAAGGGCGGCAGGGGCATTGTTGACCATTTCAATCTGCACGGCAAGGTGGATATTGAAGTGGGTACCATGTCAAAGGCGTTTGGAGTTGTAGGAGGTTACATTGCAGGAACTAAAAGATTGACGGATTATCTGATGCAAAGAGGACGTCCCTTTCTCTTTTCAAGCGCCGTAACTGCTGCCGATGTAGCGGCATGTATCGCTGTAGTGGACACACTGAACGAATCAGATGATCTGGTCAAGAAACTCTGGTCAAATACCAGATTCTTCCAGGACAGGATGAAACAGATTGGATTCAACATCGGCTACACAAAGACACCTATCACACCCGTTATGATAGGCGATGCCAGGGTAGCAAGGGATTTCAGCCAGAAGTTATTCGAAGAAGGTATCTTTGCGCAATCAATTGGTTATCCTACTGTACCTGTGGGCAAGGCACGTATTCGTGTAATGCTCTCTGCCACACATAGTGAGGAAGACCTTACAGGAGCAATAGATCATTTTGAAAGAATTGCAAAGGCATTGAGCATAATATAAATGAATAGGGAAAGGAGCGTTACAGCATGAAAAGAGAAGTTCTCCCTTACGCCATTGTGGGATACAATGATAATAGTCCTCGCGCCTTGCTTCAGGATGTGGCGAATGTCCATGACGGTAGCCCTGATACGCCTGTCATCAATTATCCTGGCATCCCAGACGATATCGTAGTTTACCCTTAAGAAAACCCTCTTGCCATTTAATGCGGATTTATGAAGATTGCGTATGGGAGTTTTGTTTGCGTATGGATACCACTCAAAAGCTACTTCAGACTGTTTAGTCATTTTATGTTCTCCAAAAACACATTTTAACAAACTCAGGGTCGTAATGAAAAGGATGTTTAATATTATATCCACAAAACCCATTGTCAAACAAAATAGTATCTTGTTGCATCCGCTTTGCTTAGCATATTATAAAACACTAGTTTTATATTGCCTGATTTTATATTATATTGCTCTGATTATTTAATAAATCTTATCTCAGGAATATTTTTAACAATGAAAATATATTCGCTACAGGATTTTATCAAATATCTGGACTCAAACGGCGAACTGATACGTATCAAGGCCGAAGTGGATGCCAGGTTAGAGGTTACTGAAATCTCAATCCGTGCCTTAAAGGAAGGGATGCCCGCCTTACTTTTTGAAAATGTAAAGGGTGCGAAATTCCCGCTGGCCATGAACGTCCTTGCCAGTGATAAACGGATTGAACTGGCTCTGGGTAAACACCCGGACCGGCTTGGCGAAGAGTTGATTACGTTTATGGAGGATGCCATGCCTCCAGGACCAAAGGTGTTTTTCAAACACGCCGGAATTACTAAACGGATTTTCAGCGCTCTTCCAAAGAAAACGTGTAGACCTACTTCCCAGGAAGTGGTAATTAACCCGGATTTAAATGATATTCCGGTTATAACCTCCTGGCCGGAGGATGGTGGTCCTTTTATTACCCTGCCGCAGGTTTTTACCTACGACCCGCACGATGGGAAACGGAACGTGGGAATGTATCGTATGCAGATCTTCGATGGACAGACAACCGGGATGCACTGGCAGATACAAAAGGGTGGCGGGTTTCATTTCTATCAGGCTAAGAAGACGGGCAGGGAGTTTGAGATTGCTGTAGCATTGGGAACAGATCCTGCTCTACTATTAGCAACAGTTGCCGCATTACCGGAAGGGATAGACGAGGTTATGTTCAGCGGTTTCCTCCGCGGCAAAAGGACAAGGATGGTGAAGGGCAAGAGTGTTTCCATCAAGGTGCCAGCGGATGCAGAGTTTATACTTGAAGGAACCGTTCATCTGACGGAGCTGCGCATGGAGGTCCATTTGGAGATCATTTCGGGCATTATTCTCACGCCTCAAAATTCCCTGTTTTCTACATAAGACAAGTACACAC
>CAXGMX010000067.1:0-9910 GCA_964010955.1 uncultured bacterium | reverse complement strand
AAAGGCAATCGTTATGCAGAGAACGACAATAAGCTGCGGTTCGGTTTCCTGCCAATCTGTCTATATGGCGCGCAAGCCATTCCACAAGGCCGGTCCGTACCAGTCCTGCACTTAATACAAACATAGCAGTAATAATTGCCGTTGCAGAACTTGCAAAACCGTAGAGTGCCTGATTTGTATTGATTAGTCCCAGCACAATAAGTACAACCAACACGCACAGGGCTGTCAAGTCGAACCGGAGCTTTCCGGAAATAAAGAAGAACATTGCGGCCACGACCACAATGAGTACCAATATTACGTTAATGTCTGGCATATTTTCTTAAACGATCGCAGTAATCGTATTTTACTGAAGGCATATTATGAAACTGCGTTAAATAATTGAAATAATATGGAAATGACTGTGAGGACTGAATTATATGCTTTTCAGGCAACCAGGCAAGTGTTTTTTGAGGTATGCTACCATCTGATTACGCCTGATATATGTAAAGGAAACTTAAACATCAGGATTTACAGGGAAGTAACGGGTGAGATGTGACCCCTTTTTCTAATCTCTGGCGTTGCAGCGTTGGCGGTACTATATCCAACAGTTGAAAGAATAGCGACGGCACAAATCACAGCACAGCATACGTTCATTCTCATCCCTGGTACCCCCTTTGGAACATTTGTATGTACTCGACAGCTAACAAGTCATTATACAGAAACTATGCCTGGTCAGCTTTTGTGCTATTACATTTATTAGATTCTATGGCTTATAGAATGTGGATTTGTGAATGTGAGAATAGAAAGAGCAAAGAATAAAAAATCTATGATTTATTAATTTATAAACTGAAAGATTTTACGCTATATAAGTCTCGCAACCTGAAGGTTGCGGCTACTCAATTAATAAATTATTTTTTAGAATCGTCTTTGTGGTGGATACCAAACAGGTGTTTTATGGTTTCTACGTATTGATAACCGCCGCCGTTCTTTGCCTTCTCTTTTCCTACTTTGGCGGGTTTATGGAGGATTTTGTTGAGTGTTCGCTGCATTGAATAGACTATGTGTTCCCACTCTTCGTGTGCAATTTCTCCCAGTTTTGGACGTAGTCTTTCAAGTTCCTGCTCACCAATTTCATGAAAATGGTTTCTCAGTTGAGCGATAGCAGGCCCGATCTTCAGTTCTTCAAACCATGCCATGAATTTTTCTACCTCTATGTCGATGATTACCTGGCATTTGCCAAGTTCTTTTTCTCTATCATCTATATTACTGTTTACTACTGTCTGCAGGTCGTCAATATTATAGAGATAGACATTGTCAATCTTCGCTATTTCCGGGTCTATATCCCTGGGTACGGCAATGTCTATAAGCAGCATGGGATTGCCTCTTCGTGCCTTTATAGCATGCTTTATATGTTCTGTGTGGATTACAGGGCGAGGGGATGCGGTAGAGCTGATAATAATATCTGCCTGAGGGAGATAATCTTCAAGTGATTGATAATTTATTGCCTTTCCATCGTATTCTTCTGCAAGGGCCTTTGCCTTGTCGTAGTTTCTGTTTGCGACTATTGCAGTCTTTGCACCGTGCTCTACCAGATGTTTTAAGACAAGCTCACACATCTCGCCGGCACCAATAATAAATATGGTCTTGTCAGAGAAGTCTTTAAATACCTTGATAGCAAGATCAACGGCTACCGTGCTCACAGATATATTGCCTTTGCCGATACTCGTCTTTGTGTGTACATCCTTGGCGACGTTTAAGGAACGCTGGAAGAGCTGGTTAAGAATACTGCCCGTTGTTTCTGCGGAGGTCGCTGTCATATACGCCTCCTTTACCTGAGAGAGGATCTGGGTTTCACCCCTGACCAGGGAATCAAGGCTGGATGCGACAAAGAACAGATGCCTAACGGCATTCATGTCCTGATAATGATACATATGGTCAGCAAATTTCTCCTTTGGCAGGCCATGAAATGCAGAAAAGAAATCCAGCAGGGCTTCCTTACTCAGAGTATTATCGGGTGACGTGGCGTATATTTCCACTCTATTACAGGTAGACAGTATAACTGCTTCTGACAAAGGGAAAGATTGTGTAAAGGAAGACAATGCGATCGGCACTGATGAAGCGCTGAAGGCAATCTTTTCCCTTATTTCGACAGGGGCAGAGTCATGATTAAGACCGACAGTATGTAAGTTCATTTTATAGTAATTCCCATTTTGGACACAGATAATCGCAGATTATAAGGATCTAGGAAACCTAAGAAAAAAAAGTTTTTAATACTGTGCATATCTGTAAAATTTAGTATCCTATTTAATTCTTTTTTGTAGATTATTTGTTTCTAAGATTTAACTTTTGCTATGCCGGGTGGTTCCGGTGCTATCTCCTGTTCGAGTTTTGCTGAACCCTTATCATAGCCATGTTTATGCCCCATTAAGAAGGGGCCGATAAATGTAAGTATTACGATAACAAAACCTGCAATAGTAACTATAGCTACCCTTGTTCCATGAAAGGAGGCTCCCAGCCTCAAGTGTAAGATTGCGGCATAAATGAGCCATGTAAGAGCTCCTAATGTTACTTTAGGGTCCAGATACCAGAGTAAGCCTAATATGTTTGATGTCTTTGCCCACACAGTACCTGAAACAAGGCCAATTGTCAGGAGAGGAAAGCCTAACGTGATGGTTTTCCACATTAATGCATCAAGGGTTTCAAGAGAAGGCAAACTTTCAAAAAGAGGGCCAAAGGACTTTTTCTTTAATTGCCTCTCCTGCGTCAGGTACATTATGCTGAATATAAAAGAGACGGTAAAAGAGGCATAGCCCAGGAATAATGGGATTATGTGGGCAAAGAGCCAGAATGTCTTTAAATTATAAGTCAGGGCCAGGTCGTTTCTTACAAGTGCGATCGAGGCAATCGAAAATCCGGTGACTATAGGCATTACAAATGGAGTGAGTGATTGCAACCTGTATAAAAATTTGAGTATCACCGAGAGCAAGACAATGAGAGAGAGGTAGAAGGTGGATGACTCAAAAAGGGTTGATATCGGCAACGTACCTGATCTTATGCTTACAACTATTAAGAATGCGCAGTGAAATGACAGGCCTGTAAGGATAAAGTAATTAGATAGCCTTTTACTGAATGCTCCCGGGCGGAATAAAGAACCTACCTCCCATATAGAATCCAAGATGTATAATACGATTGTGACTATAAAAATGTATTGAATCGGACTGAGTAAATTTATCATATCGAGGTTGTTTTTGGCCTATTATGTATGTCTAAATGACAGGTCATTAAGACGGCTTTTAACACGTATTCATCACGTCGTCAATATTGTGAATGACGTGTGCTCTTTTCAGTATGCCCTACACTATTTTGCCACTGTTTTTCTGATACCAGTTAAAGTTATACCTATGTCAGGTAAATGTTTGCATAAAAGAATCTCAATTCATGAGAAAAGATTTTGTTAATTAGTGTATAAGAAATATAGGAATTAATCAAACAAAAAAATGGGCTCGTTTGGGAGTCATTTTTCTATTGACAAAAGTCATAATTTGAGATAATTTGTAAGTTTAGATTTATATTTGGTTTTTATAGGAGGGGGTATAAATTGGATCCGGTAGCGAAGAATTTTATACGTATGAGTGTTATATATTTTGCGATTGCTGCAACTATAGGCGCTTATTTTATGTTTAGCAGGGCACATCATCATCAGTTATTTCATGCCCACGTCCATGTAATGTTGTTAGGTTTTATCTCTATGATGATTTACGGAGTAGGATACCACATATTGCCAAGGTTTAACGGCAACCCTGTTGCATTTCCAAAACTGGCTGTTGCCCATTTTTTTGTGGCAAATGTGGCTTTAGTCGGCTTTGCAGGCACGTGGGGATTCGCCAGACTTGGATTTTCTAAGATGCCGGAACAGAGTTTTGCGGTATTGAATGCAATAGGAGTTTTTATGTTTGTTATTAACATTCTTGTCAGTATAAGAAAACCAAAGGAAGATTTAACCTAAAAATTGAGGTAAAATTATGAGTGATGAACCACTTACGATTACAAAGAAGTCAACTATTGGAGAAGTTTTTACGAAACATCCTGAAACAGAGCCGGTTTTCCAGAAATATTTTGGTTCCGGTTGTTTTACTTGTCCCGGATCGAAGACGGAAGATATTGCTTTTGGCGCTATGATGCACAATACTACTCCTGAAAAGATTATTGATGAATTGAATGAGGCCATTCAAAATAAGGCTAACGAAGGCAAGTAAACACATTACAAGAGGTTACTCCGATTAATCAGGAATTACTATTCCTTTAATTTGTAACTATATTTCTTGTTTAATATTAAAAAAGGAGTACAGACAATGTCAGAAGACTTGAAAGAGAGAGTCGAGAAATCCTTGGATACTATCAGGCCTGCCTTGATGGCGGACGGTGGAAACGTTGAACTTGTTGATGTTGAAGACGGCATAGCTAAGGTTAGATTGCAAGGTGCCTGTGGCACCTGTCCCAGTGCCCTCATGACGCTCAAACAGGGAATAGAGGTCAGGGTTAAGGAAGACGTTCCTGAAATTCAGGAAGTCGAAGCTGTTTAACACATTTTTCCACATTAAAAGAACAGGAGTTGTTAATAATGAGTCTGGTACTAGGACCCGTACATCATTGGATGTACAACAAGATAAAGACTACGGAAGCAAGAGAGGCAAGTGTAGCTGATGCATTGAAGGGAAAATATGGCCAGGAAGCTGAGGTAATTTTGAATTCAGTTTACGAGAACCATCCAATCTCGAAGCCGGATACGCCACTTGAGGAATTGCTGGGAGATATGCCAATCCACCAGGGTATACAAGAGTTGATCGTAAAAGCGGAAACGCGAGAAGCTGCTACAGTTGCTGCTTTTTGCGAAAAGTATGGTGATGAAGCTAAGAATTTGATAATAGAGACTGCTCACGATAACGGTGTGGAATTTGGCAAAAAAGCACTCGAGGAAAAACAAGTTAGTGGTGACTGTGATGCCGAAAAGGCATTTGAGCTTATTCAGAGTTATCTGTGCGACGGGATGCCATGTGACAGGGGCGCTCAGGTACAAGAAGAGGCCGCGAATCGTACCACGTGGGACCATACCGAATGTGTTCATGAACAGTACTGGAAAGATGCAGGCGCATCATTCGAAATAATGTGCGATATGGTAAATTCATGGATTTCAGGATTCGGAGAGGGAGCGAATTCAAAGATAAAGCATACGAGGGAAAAAGCTATCGCTATTGGAGATTCAGATTGTTTAAACTCCTTTGAATTATCATAATAATCTACAAATCCGGAAACGATTCCTTTTAATATACGTTTTACGAAAAAGCTTGCAGTGTAAACAACTGCAAGCTTTTTTTGTCTCTATTGACCTTTCTTTGACTTTGCATTCCTTTTAATTATCTTTTGTAAGAAATGAAGACTTTATAAAGAAATGATGGATCAATCACTTGAAAGATATTCACGCCAGATTCTTTCTCAGCATATAGGTGAGGAGTGTCAGAAGGTATTAATGGGCAACAATGCTGTTGTGGTAGGCTGTGGGGCGCTTGGAACTGTTTCTTCAAGTTATCTTACAAGGGTTGGTATTGGACAGATAAGGATTATAGACAGAGACTTCATTGAAGAGAGTAATTTGCAAAGGCAAATACTCTTTGATGAGAATGATATTGTAGAAGGTCTTCCCAAGGCAATAGCAGCTCAAAGAAAACTTAGAAAGATTAACAGTAAATCTAATATAGAAGGAATTGTTACTGATGTTAACTACGCAAATATCGAAGAATTAACTAAAGATGCTGATATAATCATTGATGGTACCGACAACTTTGAAACAAGATTCCTGATTAATGATTTCTGTATAAAGAATAATATTCCGTGGATATATGGAGCCTGTATAGGGAGTAGGGGGCTGACAATGAATATAATACCTCCGACGACTTCCTGTCTGAGGTGTGTCTTTGAGACTATGCCTCAAATGGGTACATTTCCAACCTGTGATACTGCCGGTGTTATCGGGCCAATTGCAGGAGTTATAGGATCGATTCAGGCAATTGAGGCAATCAAGATCTTAACCGGAAAATACGAGTCTGCAAGCAAAACACTTATTGAGATTGATGTATGGGATACAAAAGTTAAGCAAATTGATGTTTCAGATTTGAGGGGTTTAAATGACTGCCCAACGTGTAAATTACACAAGTATAGCTATCTGGAGGCTGAGGATGGGGTAATGACCACACTCCTTTGCGGAAAGAATGCTGTACAGGTGATGTGTCGAAATATTAGTAATATTGATTTAGTTCAACTGGCAAAGAGATTAGCTTCTATTTCAGACGTGAGCAGTAATGAGTTTATGTTAAAATTTAAGGTCAAAGATAATGAGTTTACAGTCTTTCCTGATGGAAGAGCCATTATTACGGGTACTAATGATTTGAGTACGGCAAAAAGTTTGTATTCAAAATATCTCGGTATGTGATTATATGATATATTTAGATAACGCAGCAACCACGTTTCCAAAACCTGAGTGTGTTTATACGGCAATGGATGAGTTTTTGAGAGAAAAGTGTGCAAATCCGGGACGTGCCGGGCATCGCATGTCAGTTGAGACAGAGCAGGAGATAGAGAAGGCACGGGTTGCAGTAGCAAAGTTCCTTGGTATAAAGCATCCTGATAGAATGATATTTACCTTCAATGCAACGGACGCACTTAATATGGGTATAAAGGGGTTATTGTGTGAAGGCGATCACGTAATAACGAGCAAACTTGAACACAACTCTGTTTCAAGGCCATTGGCCGGTTTGGAAAAGCAGGGGGTAATTACCGTAACGAGGGTGGCAAATTCAGATGATGGATTTATCAATGCTGATGACATACGGAATGCAATTAAATCAAATACAAAATTAATAGTCTGTACTCATGCATCTAACGTTCTGGGAACAATCCAGCCGATAAGTGAGATAGGGGGGGTAGCTCGTGAAAAAGGGATTTTATTTATGGTAGATGCTGCACAGACTACAGGTGTGTGTGATATTGATGTTGAGGAACAGCATATAGATATGCTTGCATTTACAGGACATAAGGGGGCTTTTGGCCCACCGGGTAGCGGTGGATTGTATGTAGGGGAAAATGTGAAACTTCAGGCGTGGAGAGAGGGCGGTACAGGATTTGAACCTGAGTCACTTTCTCAGCCGGATACGTTCCCATTCAAGTTTGAGAGCGGGACTCCTAATTCAGTGGGGATAGTTGGCCTGAGAACCGGTATAGAGTTTTGTATTAAAGAGGGTATAGACACAATAAGAGCGCACGAACGTAGCCTTGCACTGAGACTGATAAAGGGATTGGAGACTGATGACAGGTTTAAGATGTATGGTAGTAGAGAAGAAAATGAAAAGGTTGGAATTGTTTCCTTGAATATTAAAGGATTTAATCCCGGTGAGGTTGCAGCTATTCTGGATAATAGATTCAATGTAGCCGTAAGGCCGGGCATGCATTGCGCCCCGCACATTCACCGTGAAATCGGTACGTTTCCGGAAGGGACGATAAGAATAAGCCCCGGTTATTTCAATACTGTGAATGATATTGAAGAAACGATCTCAGGGCTGAAGAAGATTGCGGATGCTACGTGAAAGAAATTTATAATTTTAGATTTACGAATTTGATCATTTGATCTTTAAGCATTGATTTGACATTTGAGTATAATTCTAAATCCATTCATCTCCATAACTTTAGGTTCTTTAAACTTTAGCTCACTTACTTAAATGCTTATTACTTACCAATTGCATACACCTTCCAGTCTGTACTTCCTACATATATAGAGCCTTTCGAGTCTATTGCCGGTGAGGAAAGTATTGGAAAACGTGATAAAGTCTGTTTCCACTTCAAAGTTCCATCAGGTGCTATAGCATACAAAATCCCGTTCCATGAGCCTGTAAAAATAGTTCCATCAGAGCTTATGGCGACAGATGACGTAATGGTATCTCCGGTGTCGTAAGACCATTTCAGCTTTCCGTTGGAATTAATTGCATAAAGTTTTCCATCTTTTGCTCCCGTATATATAGTGCCGTCAGGGCTGATGGCCGGGGTAGAATCTATTCTGGAACCGATATTGTATTTCCAGATTAGTTTACCCTTATTATTTGAATCAAGAGCATACAGTATTCCATTATGAGCGCCAACGAAGACAATACCATCCTCATTGATTGATGGAGATGAATCAATTTTGGCTTCAGTAAGGAAACTCCATTTGATTCTTCCTTCCGGACTTACAGCATACAGGCGTCCATCCTGTGATCCGAAATACACAATTCCGTTATCCCCAATAGCTGGTGATGATGAAAGTATATTATTAGCGGTTCTGTATACCCACTTTTTTGTACCATTTGGATTAACAGCATAAAGGTTTCCATCCCATACTCCTATATATATTGTTCCGTCCTTGCCAATTGCAGGGGATGAATATGCGTCAGACCCGAGAAAGTATACCCACTTAATCTTACCATCAGGTTTTAGAGCTAAAAGTTTTTGTTCTTACCGCCAACATATATAGTTCCATCCTCACCTATGGCAGGAGTGCTGTATAACTCATCTCCTGTTCTGTAATACCACTTCTCTGTTCCATCTGAATTCAGTGCATAGAAGTTGCCGTCTGTGCTGGCAACATAAATAGTATTGTCGGTACCTATTACTGGAGAAGACCAGATTTCACCGCCTGTTATTGAGTCCCACTTAATTTCATTTGAGTTTGTCCCCTGGTAGGAGCTACGACCTGTATGTTTAAGATCGTGCATAAACATTTGTGCTGTAGATGAATTAATGCTGATGCTTAGAGTTATTAAAAAAGTTGCCAGAATAGGCAACTGTTTAGTTACAAATATTTTATTAATGTTTAAAATGGAAAACTTCATATTGAGTCCTTTCGTTGCTGAAATATCTGTGTATGTATCCACAAAAGTTTATGATTTATTTGAACCGTATACTTAAAGGTATGGTGGGTTTAGGCTGAGGGCCGAATACACCGACAATGGTTAAAGAATTAAATTAACAATGTAAGATTAACAGACAAAAAACAGAATTCGCTATAGTTTAATACATCTCCTGCCTCTGACTATTCCGGAATTGTCAGGATTTGACCTTCTTCCAGAGAGTTTTCATTCACTATTGTGTCTTCATTAGCTTCATATATTATTTTCCACATTGTAGAGTCATCATAATATTTTCTTGCAAGATGGTAAAGTGTGTCTCCAGGTACTACAGTGTGTTCGGTAGTTTTTATGGGAACTTCGTTGTCCTGCTTTTTCATAATTGGAGTTTCGATAGACAAAGTCACTTTTTTTGCAAGTGTAATTTCTGGTATCACTAATTCTTGTCCAATGTAAAGGGCATTGGGGCCTGACATATTGTCTCTGTTTACCTCATATATCTTATGCCATTTAGCTTCATCACCATAATATTTCCTCGATATTGCAAAGAGACTGTCATTCGGTTTTACTTTATGAATAGTTTTGCCAGAGGCATCTTTATGTTTTGTCTCCAATACGCCAATCGTCTCTTCAGCTTCGGGTGGGGTTAGTTCTGCTATTTCAGGTTCTTCTGTTATCATTTCTGAAAATGCTTCTTCAGGTTCGATGGGGACTGTTTTAGTTCCTTCCCATTTACCTTCTAACGTGACATTGTCTTTGGAAGGCTCAACAGGGGATTTTTCTACTAACTCTTCGACTGACTGAACATCTTCCCTTGCTAATGCAGTTTTTGACTCTTTGATAAGATCGTTTATATCAATCTCTTCAATTTCCTCAACTTTTCTCAACTTCTGATTCTGCTACACTCTTTTCAGGTAATTCTAAATCTGGTGTTTTTGTTCATAAACAGTTGTCCTTGTACTAAGAAGTATACCAATAACTACAAGTATTACTACACCGAG